>JAHDCN010000081.1:7402-10675 GCA_020629815.1 Verrucomicrobiota bacterium | reverse complement strand
TTCCTTCGATCCTTTCCCGGGACGCATGGTCGCCGTCAGTTTGCTGATCCTGGGCGTCTGGATGGTTTTCATCGCCTTGAGTCAGGATGTGAACAAGACGATATTCTTCACCTTCGGAGTTGCCCTGACGACGTTAGGAGTCGCCTTTGAAATCGCGATTCGCAAGCTGTTGGCGAAGGCGGCGGATACAGAGAGCCAGTAGAGAATTCGTGAACGAAGTTGTCCTCTTCTGGAAATCTGCCATACTCGCTCCGATCTATGCCACAGCTTCCTGATAAGCGAACTTTAGCCCGCCTGTCCCGCCAGCCTTCTGCGCTGGTTAAAATTTCTCTTGGTTTGGTCGGGGTATTCGGAGTGATTGCACTTTTGCTTTCGGGGCGAGCGGGGGAGGGGTACGGCGCGTGGCAGAGCCATCCTCTTGTTGCGCCGGAGAGTTTGCGGGGACTGGGGGACTATCTGGATCTACTACGGGAAGTCCTGCTTCATTCAGCGCGGCAGTTCGTTTCCCCTGGGGTCTTTCCAGCAGCTTGCGCGGCAATTCTGTGGCTTGCGATCCTGCATTCTTTCAATCGATTTGACCGGGTTTTTTTGATCCTGTCGGCAGTCTCGTTGGCGCTCGGTTTTCTGAGTGCATCGCTAACAGTCTTTTGCGTTTTTTTGCAGGAAATCGAACGCAATTTTATTTTCAATCCGGAAGCCAGCGCGGTATCACAGCTCATCTATTTCGTAGCAGGTGTGGGCTTACGTGAGGAAGGATTGAAGTTGCTCTGTTTTCTGCCTGTTGGACTGATCGTAGCAAAACGAAGAAATCCACTGGAGGCGTTGCTTCTTGCCGGAGTGACCGGTCTTGGGTTCGCCTTTCACGAGAACATTGACTATTTCCGATCTGTAGAGGGCAAGGCTTCGATATGGGCAAGATTTCTCACGGCCAATGCATTGCACTTTTCTCTGACTGGCGTAGCAGGATTTGCACTGTACCGAATGTTGCTTCGAAAGGGCAGGGGATGGGAGGATCTCCTTCTGACCTTTCTGGTGGTGGTCGCCGCCCACGGTTTCTACGACGCGCTGCTGTTGATGCCCAAACTGGAAAGCTATGCTCCGCTCGGATTTCTGCTGATTGCAATTTACGCCTACCGATATTTTGACCCTGTCCGGGAACATGTGGAAGTGAACGGTCTGGCGGGAAGAATTTCCCCACTTGGTATTTTTGTGGTTGGGTCGGCTGCGTTGCTTTGTGCAGTGCTGTTGTATTTCTCAATAAGGATTGATTTCTCCAGTGCGGTCGCCGGATTTTGCCTGACGGCTGGATCGCTGATTCCTCTTGCCTTTGCCTTCATCAGCAAATTTCGCGATTTGTAAAATTGGTAGGCGAGCACAGGTGGCTGGCTATAGGGGGCGGGCGCGCGATGGATGATGTTCCCCCTACTTCTGGCAGTGACTGCAAAAGAAAGTGGAGCGGTTTGACTGCACGATTCTCTTTACCGGGTCGGAGCACTTGCGGCAGGTCTTTCCTTCCCGATCATAGACCCGTAGCTCCTGCTTGAAGTAGCCTGCTTCGCCTTCAGCATTGAGAAAATCCCTGAGAGTAGTGCCGCCCATTTCGATCGCTTCACCGAGGACTTTTTTGATAGCAGCGACCAGCAAAGCTGTCTGCTTGCGCGTAACCCGACCGGCGGCGCGGCGCGGGGAAATTCCGGAAAGAAAGAGCGCCTCACACGCATAGATATTGCCGACACCAACCACTTCGTTGGCATTCATGATCAGCTGCTTGATGGCGACCTTCCGGTTTCGCATTCGCTGCCACAGATAGTCTTCGTTGAAATTTTCGCTAAGCGGTTCCGGGCCGAGTTTTTCCAAAAGGGGATGGGTTTCCTCCGGAGAGACTCCGGGCTCACTGAACAGCCAGCAACCGAATCGGCGCGGATCATGGAAACGAAGTTCTTTTCCCGACGCGAGTTGAACGCCTATGTGATCGTGCTTGCGCCAGTCTTCGTCTTCACCTGAGAGAATGCGCAAGCTTCCGGACATGCCGAGATGAATCAGGAGAGTTCCACCGCCGGAGAGCGTGAGTAAAATGTATTTCCCTCTGCGCCTCGCAGACTCAACCGTTTGGCCGATCAGGTTATCGCCAATCTCGTCGGGCACAGGCCATCGCAATGACCTCTGGCGGATCACCACATCCCTGATTTCCTGAGATACGACCCACGGTTCAATTCCGCGCAGGGTGGTTTCGACTTCGGGTAGTTCAGGCATGTTTTGCTGACTTAAGCAGAACGAAATTTGCGCGACAACACCTTAAGTCAGGAAACCGTCCAATCGGACAGTATCTTGTCTTCGAGCTTCAGATCTTTTTTCTGCGTCGCCAGTAGGTAGATTTTTTCTCCCTGTTTCCAGTAGACTGTCGACCAATCGCCATCAGCTACGGAGGTAGGTGCGGCGGAGATACTCGTGTGTTTCAAAGCCGATGCATCGAGAACGAGGAGATGGATCGGTGGTTCGCTGCCGCTCTTGTCGCGAAAACAAATTAGCGACACCTGGTTGCCTTCCCAATTCAGAATGCGACAGCCTCCTAATTCTCGGTCAGCCCAAGAAGCTGGGAGCGCGAAATGAGGAAGTTGCCCTTCGGCATTGAGGTAGCTGCGAATTTCCTCGGCTGTTCCCGTGGGCAATTCGATATGTGTCAGCTGCTCCAGACTCTGGATCATGTCGGTGCGATATTCCGCCATTGTACTGTCACCATTGATTGGCCGAAAGAGGATGACCGACAGGAGCAAAATTCCAATCAGGGCAGCGCAAGCGAGCGCTGTTGAGGTGCGCCACTGTCTTTTCTTTTGAGACACTCGGACGCCTGCGAGCAAGGTATCTTTCAAATCCTCCGGAGGTGAAATCTCGTTGAGCTTTTCGGAGACCGTTTCATCAAAACGATGCTGAGCATCGAACCATGCCTGCAATTCCGGATCATTGGCCATCTGCTCGAAGGCTTTTGCAATTTCCGGATCGGAACTGTTGGCGTCCGAAGGGCGCAGTGAAGACAGCAGGAATTTGGATTCTTCCGGGTTCATGGTGATACGGGGTTCGATTCAGCTGTTCGCAGCTCGTTTCAGAGGAATGATGTTGTCAGTGTTGGCTTGAAAATTGGTTTCACGCAAAAGCTTCTTCAGCTCGGATTTTCCCCGGGAAAGGCGGGACATTACCGTGCCAATGGGTATATCAAGGATACTGGCGATTTCCCGGTAATTCATACCTTCAATGAAAAACAGGGACAAAGGCACC
>JAHDCN010000081.1:4857-7302 GCA_020629815.1 Verrucomicrobiota bacterium | reverse complement strand
ATCTGCACCCTTCCGAAACCCCAGTCACGGAAAGGTGCAGAAAAGGCCAGCCATGACCTAAAATCTTTTTGAGCCGGAACCTTGAGGTGAACTAGCGGCACCGGAATCAGCGAGGGCGCGGTCCAACACGCCGGTAAATTGTCTGGTTGAAACGGCACCGGAAAAATGGCCAAGAGACTTTCCGGCTGGGCTGACAAACTGAATGTGAGGCACTCCTTTGACACCGAATCTTTGCATGGCAGGACGGTTCTCAGGTTTGTCGATGTCGAGATACGTCCAGACAAATTTGTCGTGGTAAGGTTTCACGCTCCCGCTTGGATAGACAGATTTTTTCATCTGCTGACAGGGAGGACACCAGGTCGCGGAGAATACGACGACCAATGGTTTGCCGGATTTTTTTGCTTCATTAAAGGCCGCCACATAGTCCTTTTTGAACGTAGGGCCTGCCTTTGCTGGAGGCGTGGTGAAGAAAAATGCCGCTGCGACTGCCGCAACGACAGCAATAGGGATCGAGGAGATCAGGGTTTTCATGAGTTTCTTTCTGTTGCTTGGATTGTTTGGTTGGTTGAGAGAACGCAATTAGCGGTCTCTGAAAATGAGAGGACACAGCCCCGCATTTTATTCCCAACTTTTTTGACGCTCCTCTCGGCGCGACCTTGCAACAGATGAAACTCAGTCCCGCCAAGCAAGGTCATTAGAAAACAATCGCGATAAATAATAAATTTATGTAAAATTGCTTGAATTATTAAAATTATGAAAGTTATTGTTATTAAGCATGAATTTTTCCATCATCATCACATCGGCTGAAGGAGTCGTTACCTCCTACTCCACATCCCCTAAGCTGAATATCGAAGTCGCCCCCGGCGATGAAGTGGCGATCCTCGACGATGCAGGCCACCCAGTCAGCGTCCCGCTCGCCCAGGTTGGCGACGATTTGGTTCTTAGTTTTCCTGATAGCAGCGCAGTAACGCTTGATGAGTTTTACTCTTTGGAGGGTGATCCAATCACCGTCAGTCTCGCCAATGATGAAACTTTGGCAGAGGGCGACAGCAGTTCTTTTGAACTCGGGAATGTCCCCACTGGTGACTTTTCCTTGATGCAGTTTTCCAATGTATCCTCAGGCGTGGTCAGTAATCGCACCTCGGGTGGCGATGCTCCTCTCAGAGGATCAGCTGGTTCCAGCGATAGTTCGGGAAACAATGGAGCAACCGAGGAGCAGGGGGCTGCATCGGAAACTGGCTCGCTCAGGCAGAACTCACAAACTTCCGATGTTTCTCACCAATCAGAAACTCAGACTGATCCTGAGCCTCAGACGATTGGTCATGGTCAGCAGACGAAACCGGTTCAACCAGATCCTCCGCAGGAGGACCCTTACAAAATCACGGAAGACCAGGAAGCGAACGTCAATCTGTTGGCTGACAGCGATTTGGCCAATGCTCAGCTATTCGCGATCGACGGTATTCCCGTCTGTCCCGGGGAAAAAATTTACCTGAAAAATGGTGCGACTGTAACGGTTGGTGAAGACGGTAATATCCTCTATGATCCAAGCGAGAGTTATCAGAATCTCGGCGATGGTGAAACGGCTTGCGATCAGGTCAGCTACACTTCCATCGGACTGAATGGCGAAACAGTGGTAAGTACGATTAAATTTACTATCTGTGGTGTTGATGAGGGTCCACCCGTTGCTTACCCCGATCATACTTTCGCTCTCGAAGATCACCCAGTGAAGATCGATGTTCTCCAAAACGACACCGATCCCGACGGTGATCCGCTCACAGTCTGTGAAGCCGTGGCAGAAAACGGCACGGTTACCATCGATGAAAACGGTGAGCTGTGTTACCTGCCCAATCCCAATTTTCATGGGCAGGACACCATCGTTTACACGATTAAAGATCCCAGTGGAGAAACGTCCACCACTACTGTCACGGTCGATGTGATTCCGCAAAACGATCCGCCGGTTGCAGAAGACGACAATACCAGAACCGATGAAGACACTCCGGTAACCATACCAGTTCTGGAGAATGACACCGACATTGACGGTGATGAACTGAAAGTCATCAGCGCTGTCTCAGAGCACGGCGAAGTAACCATCAATGCAGATGGAACTATCGAGTTCACCCCGGCCGAAGACTACAACGGCGAAGCAATCATCAACTATGTAATTAGTGACTGCAAAGGCGGCACGGACACTGCAACGGTTACCGTAACTGTCGATCCAGTGAATGATCCACCGGTTGCGGTGAATGACACCGTAAGCGGCCCAGAAGATCAGGTCGTCAAGATAACGCCGGCAACCCTGCTGGGTAACGACAGCGACGTCGATGGAGATACGATTTCGATCAAGAGTGTGCAGAACCCAACCAACGGCACCGTAGTCATTGATGCCAATGGAGACATTTGCTTCACACCTAATCCTGACTACAACGGACCAGCCACCTTCGAATA
>JAHDCN010000081.1:0-4757 GCA_020629815.1 Verrucomicrobiota bacterium | reverse complement strand
GGTGGCATGGATACAGCCACGGTCACATTGAATATCTCCCCTGTGAATGACCCTCCTACAGCGGTAGATGATTCTGTTTCCGGAACTGAGGATACTGCCGTAACACTTGGCGTTGCCGACATTGTAACCACCAATGATTCAGACCCGGATGGCGACACCCTCACAATTATCAATGTCGCCAGTCCGACCAATGGCACTGTTGTTCTCAATCCTGACGGCACGGTAACTTTTACACCAACTGCTGACTACAACGGCCCTGCGACTTTTGACTATACGATTTCCGATGGCAACGGCGGCACCGATACGGCGACAGTTACGTTGAATATTGATGCGGTGAATGACCCTCCGGTTGCCACCGACGACGGACCAATTGAAATATCACCAAACGGTCCGACCACCATTTCATCATTGGCAAATGATTCTGATCCGGACGGAGACACGATTACTGTCACTGGCATCTATGATCCCAGCAGCCCAACAACCCTGATATCGCTAACACCAGGTGGGCCGAGTGTGACATTGGCATCGGGAACAACCGTGGCCTTAAACCTGGATGGAACGTTTAGCGTTACTGGAGCTGACGGCGGTCCAGCCACGGAAACATTCGATTACCAAATTTCCGATGGCAACGGTGGCACCGATACAGCGACTGTCAGTCTGGAGACGGCGAACGTGGCTGTAACCCAGCAAGTCACGGGTGCTCCGGTTGAGAATGAGGATGGCACACTAACATTTCCCATCGAATTTACACTTACCAACATTGGCGGCGTAGACTTGGACGATCCGTGTTTGATGGATGACCTCCAGACACAATTGGGAGACTACTTCACGAATATCAGTGGAGTTACACTGGATGTGTCAGGCGTGACTGGGGGAACAGCACCTTCTCTCAACACTACATCCCCGTGGACAGGAGGAGCCGGGAATATTCTGGACGGGGGAACGTTGGCTCCGGGTGATGAAGTGACAGTCACATTGAACCTCACCGTCGAGAGCGGGGCTACATTGGGAGAGAACCCTGCTTTCACAGGATTCTCTTCGTCGGAGATAGAATATCCTTATTCAGTTACTGCAGACGACTCTTTCACCGCCAGTTTCAATAGTGGCGCGCAAGAAGGCTGGACTGGCACATTTGATATCGATATCGACCACGTCTCGGGAAGTCCTACAGGGTCTCCGTCTAACCGGATCGTCGAATACGGTAACGCTAATACCCAAATCACGCTAGATAACGGCGACGTGATCAATGTAGACAACGGCGTTCGTTTCACAGGAACAGGGAGTCAGACTGCAGGAACCCCGAACTTGGATGTATTCCAGTTTGATTTTTCTAATTTGGAAAATGGATACCTTCCAGCAGGAACTACTTTAGTAGTTCTTGATCTCGATTTCGCACCGGAGGAGTTTTCTCTCGCAGGTATTCCTACTGATTCGACAAACGGCGAGTTCCTTGAATTGATCGGCAACTCTTCTTACACAGGACCAGGGAGTCCCTCGACCATCAATTTTGACAATGCCTCTAACACCTACGCTTTCGATGATACGGGTGGCAACACCACTGGGTTGAACGAGGTTTTCGTTACGACTGAAGACCTAGATTCGCTCACACTCACGTTCAACGGTGGAGATCAATCAAACAATGGGGTTTTGGTCTCGCTACTCGCACCGACTGAGTCACCTGATCTCTCTGAAATTCTCAACTCTGTTACAGGAAGCGGTACGACTGCAGGAGGCACCACTGTCACTGACATTTCCGACGATGGCACCGACCCAACTGGAACCAACCCGGGATTTCTTGGTGATACAGGGGGAGAAGACGATCCAACGCCGATCACCCTCCCTCGTATCGAGTTGGAGATGGCAACATTCGGTGACCTGGTTCCCGCAGAGAGTGGAACGCCGGGAAATTTCCAGGTGGCTTATGACCTGACCATTACCAATACCGGCCTTGCGGATCTAACTACTCTGGATCTTGAACAGAGCTTCGCGAGCCAGTTTGGCCCGGGTTTTGCCGGAATTGTTCCGCAGGGAGATTCCAACGTAATCTTGCTTTATTCATCAGCTACGGATCAACCTGGCTTGAATCAAAATTATGATGGTGGTACGACCGATGCGAATTTGTTTGATTCCTCGTCCAGTAATCTGGAGATCGGTCAAACTGTAAGAGTCCGCGTCGTAGTGGAAATAGATCCAAACGCGCCAGGTGCGCTGCTTGACTCAATCACCAGTGATGGTTCCGGAGATTTTGAAGCACAGGCGACAGTTACCGGATTTGATGATCTGACTAATACCACAGTCTCAGATCTCTCAGACGATCCAGCAGCAGCAGCCACCGGAGCTGATGATCCAACCGAATTAGATCTTCCTGATCTCAATCCTGAAGTGGCGGTCACCCAGCGAGTCAGCGGTAATCCTGTGGAAAACGCGGATGGAACCATAACATTTCCTATTGAAATCGTTCTGACCAACACCGGCGACGACACCCTGACCAGTCCCACTCTAACCGACGATTTGCAGGCGCAACTGGGAGTCTACTTTAACCAAATTGACTCCGTTGCACTGGACGGTTCCGGAGTGGTCGGAGGAACCTCCCCCGCTTTGAACTCGACTACACCTTGGACCGGACAAAGTGGAAACATTTTGCAGGGAGGAACATTGGATCCCGGAGATGAAGTTACCGTTACCTTCAATCTGACTGTGGAGAGTGGAGCCACATTGGGAGAAAACCCGACCTATACTGGTTTTGACTCGGCATCGATTCCATCATTTCCGTATGACCCACCTCCAGGCGATTCCAGCTTTGTTGCTGCATTCAATTCCGGGGTTCAGTCCGAATGGGGTGGTACGTTTGATGTAAATGTGACTTCCAACAATGAAGGACCTTTAGCGGCAGACGCTGTGCAACTGTTTCAGGCGTCTCCTAATCTCAATACTACATCAGGCGATAGGTTCTCCTTTGATAACGGAACACGAATCTATGTCCCTGGTAGTGAAGAAAGTGGATTCCCGAATGATGTGGACTTCGATTTCGATTTCACAGATATGGTGAACGGTTATCTTCCTGCCGGAACCATCATCACCGTGCATGATGTCGATTTCGGCCCAGAATTACCAAATATTTCCGCTGTTCCTGTTGATGGCGTGAATTCTGAGTTTCTGCAGTTGGCAGCCGTGTCGACGGGAGCTGGCGTGCCCTCTGCCTTCTCTTATGATCAGGCAACCAACACCTACAGCATCAGCGATGGGGATACTGCACCAGGAACAGGAAATAGTAACCATCTCATCTTCATTACCACCGAAGATCTCACTTCGCTCTCATTTGACCTAAACTCACATGATGGCGGAGGGTCCTACAATGTTTGGTTCTCCGCACCAACTGAGGCGCCTGACTTTCCCGCGATTCTGAATTCCGTATACGGCAGTGGTCTGGCATCTGATGGAAGCACGGTGGTTGATGATCTTTCCGACGATGGCATCGATCCAATTGGAACGAATCCCGGTTTCCTCGGTGATACCGGAGGATCGGACGATCCGACGCCAATCACGATGCCGCGCATTGAGTTGGAGATGGCAACATTTGGTCAGGCAACTGTAGCCTCCAGTGGAACGGCAGGTAACATTGAGGTTGTCTACGACATCACCATCACCAATAACGGTCTTGCTGACTTAACATCGCTTGATCTGGAGCAGGATTTTGCCTCACAATTCGGTGCCGGCTTTGTTGGGCTCGTTAACCAAGGCGATTCTAACATTACTATGCTCTATTCTTCTGCTTCGGATCATCCCGGCCTTAACTCATCTTACGATGGTGGAACAGGTGATGCCAATCTATTTGATGCCTCATCAAGCGCGTTAGAGGTAGGACAAACGATGCGAGTTCGAGTGATCGTTGAAATTGACCCGGACGCTCCAGGAGCGACACTAGACTCACTCACCAACGATAGCTCTGGCGACTTCGAGGCACAAGCTTCGATCACAGCGTTTGATCCGTTTTCAAGCACGACGACCAGCGGTCAATCAGAAGTAGTTGAAACATCACCAACGCTGCCTCCTATCGTCATTGATCTCGATGGAGACGGCGCTGAATTTCACTCTACAGCAGAAGGTATCGCTTTCGATATCGACGATGACGGCCAACTGGAACAAACCGCGTGGGCAGCCGAAGACGACGGCGTGTTGGTATTCGACGGCAACGGCAACAACCAAATCGATGACACCTCCGAATTCGTCTTTGCCGAATACAGCGACAATCCGAACGCTACCGATATGGAAGGCCTGCGTGAAGCATTTGACTCCAACGATGACGGAGTTCTCTCCGCAGATGACGAGAATTTCGCCGACTTCAAAATCTGGCAAGACGCTGATGGCGATGGCGTTGTCAGTGACGGGGAAATGATCACGCTCGCAGAGGCAGGTATTGAATCAATCGGGTTGGTTAGTGATGGCGAAAGCTACAGCGCCGCCGATGGCGATGTATTCGTCCACGGAGAATCTGAGGTGACCTACACCGACGGCTCCACTGGCACAGCTGCAGATGCGGCATTTTCCTACAGCGAGTTGGTAGACGGCGAAGGTGATAGTCTCGAAATCACTAGTGCGGACGGATCAGTTTTCGATCTTACCGATGGCGAAGATCTTGGCGAAGCGGATGCCAGTACGCTCCAAGAGTGTGCAGATTGCGGTCCCGAAAGCGATTCTGACCTCGGGGGAGCTCCTTCCAGTGGGATCGACGACATCTCGCCTGCTAATGATAATTT
>JAHDCN010000080.1 GCA_020629815.1 Verrucomicrobiota bacterium | reverse complement strand
AAGGAATCCTGTTAATCCTGTCCCAAATTTACAATGAGCAGAAAACCAATTATCGCCGCGAACTGGAAAATGAATATGGCTCCTTCCGAGTCCAATGAATTCCTCGGAACGTTTCTCGACATTTTCTCCGCTGAGACTCCAATCGATATCGTCATCGCGCCTTCTTTCATCACGATGGCCAGCGCCGGCGAAAAAATCGGAGCTAATCCGGCCGTCAGTCTGTCCGCCCAAAACATGTCGCACGAAGAATCCGGCGCCTACACTGGAGAGACCAACGCGGCCATGCTAAAAGAAGTCGGCACCGACTACGTGATCCTAGGTCACAGTGAGCGTCGCTCCCTCTACGGAGAAGACGATGCTGTCATTAACAAGAAAGTTCACGCAACGCTGAATGCCGGGCTCAAGCCGATCCTTTGTATCGGTGAGTCTCTGGAAGAGCGCGACGGCGGACAACTGGAAAACGTTTTGCGCACCCAGCTGACCGGCAGCCTTTGCGATGTCACCGCTGCGCAAATGGCGGACATCGTCATTGCCTACGAACCTGTCTGGGCAATCGGAACCGGACGTACCGCCAGCCCTGAGCAGGCACAGGAAACCCAGGAATTCTGCCGCAGCGTTCTCAACGACCTGTTCGGCGCAGACGTGGCAGCAGCGACCCGTATCCAGTACGGCGGCAGCGTGAAGCCCGGCAATGCAGCCGAGCTGTTTGAGCAGCCTGACATCGATGGGTTCCTTGTTGGCGGAGCCAGCCTGGAGCCGAACAGTTTCGCAGACATCTGCAAAGCAGGTATCGATGCTGCCGGATAAACGGTGAAAATCCTGTCACTGTTTGCTTGCCAGCATTCCAACAATTTTCGTAAAACACAGATTCAGAAAACCATACAGATATGAAAAAGTTTATTCCCCTGTCACTCATCGCGCTCGCATTCAGCAGCGTTTCCCTTACCTCCTGCAAGATTGTAAGCGATACTGACAGCAAGCTGACGATTCTGGAAGAAGTGCGTCAGGCACCCGGAAAACATAGTGAAGAGCGTTCGTGGATTGATTGGCACGACCGCAAGAATTAGTAAGAGACTGCGTCCCGAACTGAAAGTTACCAGCTGATTATGAAAAAGATCATTCTTCTCGCTATCGTTGCCGTTGCCTCACTGGCAATGACCTCCTGCGTCACTACTGGTGATTGCTGTGCTTCCGGCGGTGCTTGTTGCGCTTCCGGCCACATTCACAAGTAAACGAATTTCTTCTGAAATATCAGAAGGCAAAGCCGCTCTCGGATTCGGGAGCGGCTTTTTTTCTGCCTATTTCGCTGTTTGCATTCCTGTTTTCCAAAAGTAGTTTCGTCCTCTCTTTTCAAAAAACACGATGAGTCAAAATCCTGATCAGCATGTCGCGATCGCCGGTGCTACCGGAGCGGTTGGCGAGGAAATCCTGAAATGCCTGGAGCAACGTGACTTTCCTCTCGGAAAACTCACCTTGCTCGCTTCCGCCCGTTCAGCCGGGAAGAAGCTGACTTTTCGCGGCGAAGAGCTGGAGATCAAGGAACTGACTAAGGACTCTTTCGAGGGCGTTGATATTGCGCTGTTCAGTGCTGGAGGTTCGATCTCAAAGGAATTCGGTCCAGCGGCTGCAGCAGCCGGTGCAACGGTAGTCGACAACTCATCTGCTTTCCGAATGGAAGAGGACGTGCCTTTGGTCGTTCCCGAAGTGAATCCGGGAGACGTCACTGGCGGGCCGGGAATTATCGCGAACCCGAATTGCACCACGATCATCACCCTGATGGGACTCAATCCGATGCATCAGGCCTTCGGTGGAGTGAAACAAATCATTGCTTCCAGTTACCAGGCTGTCTCCGGTAGTGGTGCTCAGGGAATCATCGAGTTGGAACAACAGGTGCAGGCTCTGGCAAAAGGCGAGCCGCTTCCCGAGAAGAATGTGTATCCCCACCAGATCGCTTTCAATGTGATTCCTCACGTCGATGTGTTTCTGGACAACGGCTACACCAAAGAGGAGATGAAAATGCACCACGAAGGTCGCAAGATTCTCCATGCTCCGGATTTGAATGCTTCCGTGACTTGCGTGCGTGTTCCTGTTTATCGATCCCACGCGGTATCAGTCACAGCCGTTTTCAACGACACCCCAAGCGTCGAGAAAGCCCGCGAAGTGATCGAGGCTGCGCCGGGTGTTCGCGTCGCTGACGATCCAACGAACGACGAAGTGACCAAACGCTATCCGACTCCTCTCGATTCCACCAACGGCGACGACTGCATTGTTGGTAGAATTCGCGAGGACCTGGTTCTAGATAATGCACTCACCTTCTGGGTGGTCGGTGATCAGGTGAGAAAAGGTGCCGCGCTGAACGCTGTCCAGATTGCTGAGTTGTTGTAATTTGGGATTTTCTCATTTTCAGAGCAGCACAGCCATGCCAGATTGGAGCAATGGCTGATGCGAAAAATGTCTACGATTTCACCGACCTGCAAAACTGGTCCGAGGTGACGAAAGATTTGGATGTTCCGGCGAGATTGTCTGTGTTTGGCGATCCCGTGGAGCATTCACTTTCTCCGGAAATGCACAATCCGGGTTTGCAGGCTGCAGGTGTGGACAGCCAGTATGTGCGGCTTCACATTCGCCCCGATGAATTGGTGAAAGCTCTCAGATCGCTGGGCGATGCTGGTTTTATTGGTACCAACGTGACCATCCCTCACAAAGGCGGTGTGTTTGCAGCGGTGGACGAAATGACCGAGGTGGCCCGACGAACAAAATCGGTAAATACCGTTTTAGTCGAAGACGGGAAACTGGTCGGTCATAACACGGATGCACCCGGGCTGAAGCGGGCGATCCGGGAGGAATTTTCTGTCGATCTTCGGGATATGCAGGTGCTGATTCTCGGAGCGGGAGGTGGTGCCGGCCGCGCCGCAGCAGTTCAGTGTGCGATGGATCAGTGTGAGCGGCTGGTGCTGGCGAACCGGACTTTTGAAAAAGCAGAGTCTTTGAAAAATGAGTTACAAGACTATGCGGAAACCGATCGTCTAGAAGGTCCTGCTAATCGTTTGGTGGCGATTCCCTGTGATGTGAAATCTTTGGAAAGAGAGATGGAACACGTCGATTTGATCATCAACTGCACCAATGTCGGAATGAAGATGAGTGACCCGGAGCTGATACCCCAGAGACTCATCCAGCCACATCAGTTGGTATATGATATGGTTTACTCACCTCGTCGAACCAGATTAATGGCGGCTGCCGAGAATCAAGGCGCCAAAGCCGCTAATGGTTTGAGTATGCTGCTATGGCAGGGGGCGCTGGCGTTTGAGTTTTGGTTCAACCGCGCAGCTCCGATTGAGCAAATGCGTGAAGGATTGCTTGGCCGTTTGAATTCAAAATGACCCAAGGCCTGAATCCTAGTCGTTCAAAATCTGCTGAGGAATTACGCCGTCGATTAGGTCCGAATCGATTGCAATAAAAGTAGGTGGATCCCGAACCGGATCAGTTGCTTCAAATTCAGGGTCTGTTGGTTCTCCAGCTGGGGTTAAAGTTTCTTTGGGTTGACCTGCAGCTGATACTGGATTGATAGGGCTGGTTTCCTGTGTCCGTGGTATTACTGAATCAAAAAAACCGGAATCCAGAGAAGACGGCGCTCCAATAGATATGGGTAATTCCGGATCATAATCAATTAAGCTGATAGGCTCCGGAATTTCGTTAGCAGACTCTTGGATAAACTCTGTGTTGATCGGGGCTGTTGATCCTCTGGGGTCCAGGAAATCGACTCCGAGAATCGATTCCTGTGTTGAGACTAAAACTGAGGTTTCGCCTGAAGCATAATGGACTGGACTCGTATCGGGGCCCATGAGCGTGAGCAAGTCAGAGGTAGGTACAAGGCCGTTTATTTCCTGCTCGCCTCCTGCACCTAGCCCTAGCCCGGGATCGCCACCACTGATCAAAATATTGTCAGTATCTCCTGTATAAATTACTCCATCGGAACCTTCCAGCGCAAGGTATGGCAGAGCTCGTGTCTGCTCAGCATTTGAAAGAGCCAGTCCAAAGTAAGCGCCTTCGAACGTACCGCTTGGGACCAGGCCACCGTCAGAAACTCGACTTACCGTTTCAGATAATGTGCTCTCTCTGAAGTTCAAACCGGCAGCCTGAGCTGAGGCAAAAACAGACGCGATATTCTGGGCATTGCGCTTGGCTGTTGCTTCACGAGCTGAGCCGTTGATCCTGCTGATTTGAGGAATCGCTATCGCGGAAATAATTCCGATCACAGCGATTACGGAAAGCATTTCCACAAGGGAAAATGCCGAGTGAGCAGAATGGCAGAGTTGCTTTTTCATGAGAAATATATCTACCTGATTTTAATAATAATTATGAAAATTACAAAATAAATGCGCTACTGGGCAACGAATATTCTCGGAATTGCGAAAATCGGGTTTTTCAGCTACTCGAGAAGCTCCAGCATCTCTTCCTCGGTAATGCCTCCGTCGCCAAAGGCAGCGCTGGAATCAGCCAATAGGCTCTCCATCATTTCCCGTTTCTTATTCTGCAGCGACAGGATTTTTTCTTCCACGGTATTCCGCGCAATCAGTTTGTAGCTGGTGACAACGCGGGTCTGGCCAATCCGGTGTGCACGATCGGTGGCTTGAGCTTCTACCGCAGGGTTCCACCAGGGATCAACGTGAATCACCGTATCGGCTCCAGTCAGGTTCAAGCCAACGCCACCAGCCTTGAGGCTGATGAGAAATACCGGAATCGTTTCATCGTTCTGAAACTTGGCTACCACATCACCTCGATTCTTCGTATTTCCGTCCAGGTAGCAGAACTGAATTCCCTTTTCCGCCAGAGTTGGAACCAGAATCTGCAGCATTTCGACAAACTGACTGAAAACGAGGATACGGTGACCTCCTTCGATGGCTTCACTGAGGATATCTTCCAGAGCATCGACTTTGACGGAAGATTTTTCCGGATCGACATCGTTCAGTCCCAACAGGCGTAAATCGCAACAAGCTTGTCGTAGACGAAGCAAAGCGGTGAGTGCGAGCATGCGTTTACGGCCGCCTTCTGAGTCGAGAATCGATTCTTTGCTTTCGCGCAGAATCTGCTGGTAGACTTGTTTCTGTGTCGGATTGAGATCGCAGTAGAGAACTTGCTCGATTTTCTCCGGCAAGTCTTTCGCGACTTCCTGTTTCAAGCGGCGAAGAATAATCGGTCGCAAGCGGCGGGATAGCCGGTTCTGAACTGAGGCGGAGTCCCCGGATCCGGAAATCGGCTTTTCAAACCTTTCGGTAAATTCTTTCCGCTGACCAAGGTAACCCGGGCAGGCGAATTGAGCGACCGACCAAAGGTCTCGTACGGAGTTCTCAATGGGGGTTCCCGTCAGGGCGAACCGGTGTTGCCCATTCAGGCGGTGCACTGCTTTGCTAATTTTTGCATCAGGATTCTTGATTTGTTGCGCCTCATCGACAATGACGACGGTAAAATGACTTTCCCGGTAGAGCTCTTCATCGCGGCGTAACAGGGCGTAGCTGGTGACGAAAATGTCTGCATCGCCATTGTCCTGCCATACCTTTTTCCTGCCAGGTCCCTCGATTGCGACTGCCTTCAAGTCCGGAACAAACTTTTCCGCTTCGGCGACCCAGTTGGAGACGAGAGAGGAAGGGCACACGACTAGCGCCGGTCCGCCGACTGACTGAATAAAGGTCAATGTCTGCAGGGTTTTGCCGAGACCCATATCGTCGGCCAGGATACCTCCTCGACCACGGGCGGCCAGGTTTTGCATCCATTCGACACCCACCTTTTGGTAGGGGCGCAGAATCTTTTCCAACTCGTCAGAAATCGGATTGATTGAGAAAGGACCTTTTGCGGACCACGGCGGTGTTCCCTCAACCGAGAAGCCCAGGTCATCGGCGGTTTCCTTCAGATAGTCAGCCTGCGCCCGGTCGATGCGATACTGGCCCGGGGTGACCTGATTCGGATCACAATCAGTGAGCACATCGCTGAATTCATCGAGCATATCGACATCGAGAACTGCGATCTTTCCGTTCGCGAGTTTCTTGTGATTCTGCCCCATCTTCAAGAGGCGCTGAATCTCACTCCGGGCGACCACTTCTCCCGAAGAAGTGGCAAATTCGACCTCCATTTCGAACCAATTTTCTCCGCTGCCCGGA
The DNA here is from genome assembly GCA_020629815.1 of Verrucomicrobiota bacterium. Classification (GTDB taxonomy): domain Bacteria; phylum Verrucomicrobiota; class Verrucomicrobiia; order Verrucomicrobiales; family DEV007; genus Arctic95D-9. Next base: position 4,525 of record JAHDCN010000080.1, on the reverse strand, counting down.
TGAAACTCCATCTCACCGGAGACTGGCTCGACTTTTTGCTCCGCATGCTCGAACCGCTCGCCGGTGTGAATCGTCCAATTTTTCTGCTGGAGATGGGAAAGCCCGTGGGCAAAAAAGCGCAGAATTTGCTCCCGGTCTTTCAGAACCAACTCCCGGGCGCCTGGCTTCTTTGGCGCGAAGCCCCAGCGGACGAGAGCCAGAAAAGCCTGCTGTTCCGCTGCAATATCAGCGATCTGAATTGAGTCGTTGTTTTCCGGCTCAGGATATTGAAAGGAAAATGTCGCGTCCAGATGATTGAGTGAACCTTCGATATCGAGAACAATCTCCGGAGTCACCTGAATGATCTCACAGTCTCCGAAGTCAAAGAAGCGCTGCAGGGTGGGAATCGTAGTCTCCCATTTTTCCTCCGGCACAGTCAGGCCTCTTTCAAAAATCGAAGTGAAGTCAGCGGGTAGACCCGGAGCGACAGGTTGAAGCGTCTGGCTCCCGTCGACAACCCAGGTGCCCCGGGAAGAGGGCAGGGGATCTGACCCTGCTGGCCAATCGATGGCAAAGCTCCGTTTTCCTGTTCGTCGTAGTTCGGGGCGATGGGGAAGAAAGGAAACCTGAGCAGGCTGTTTCTTTCCGAAAGTGATTCGTGGATGCCCGGGGACGGCGTTTAGTAGCTGAACCATTTGCTCGGGCGTCAGCATCACCGTCGCCGGTACGGTTTCCGGAAGGATCGTCTGCAAAATTCGGATCAGAGCAATGTCCTGGGAATCGAGAAAGAGCGGTCGATCAGAACGGAACGCTTTCAGCATTTGCCGCTCACCGGCCGACTCGATTTCGACTCCGACCGTGACCGAGCCCACCTGCCAAGCCTTTACCAAATTCGGAGTGAAAATGAGAGACAGCTTGGCCTCTACAGAATCCTGCTCCGGTCGGTCGGTGAAGCTCGGCCAGTCGGGTGACAACGTCGGCGTTTCGACTTTTCGCTCGGCCTGAGCTTGTGCTTCCGGTGCGGCTGTTTTCGCCGTCGGCTCCATGACTTCCAAGCCAACTGCCAGTGCGTGAGCGCAGATGATTCCATCCCGACGGGTTCGGAAACAGGGGCAGTGATTCTCCATATCGGTACGGGATTTCACCTGCATCCGGACCTTCAGGGTTTTGCCGGAATCCCGGACATTGCCTTCGAGCCATTCCCCTTCGAAAGACGCATCGCTCACCCGACCAGCCGCGTGAATCGACTTCGCGCGCTTCATTTCCTGCCAGCCACCGGCTTCGTTGAGAATTTTTCGACTCAATTCGATCGAACCGCTCATGGCGGATTGATACGCGGTTTCAGTTCAAAAACCAGAGAATTCCTCTATGTTTCCCGTCATGAAACTTTCGCTCAATTCTTCTACCATCAAGCCCACTCCGATTTTGGACAAAATTCGTGTCGCAGGAGAGGCCGGTTACAAGGGCCTCGAATTGTGGGCAGTGGAGATATACGAGCATGTTGGGCGGGGCGGTGAAGTCTCTGATTTGGAGAAAGCTCTCAGTGACTACGGGTTGGAGGTTCCTTGCTTTATTGCGGTGCGCAACTGGGGCGAGTCGGAAGGATGGGAATACAAACTCGCAATGGACGAGGCGCGACGTCGCTTTGAACTCGCTGCACGGTTCAACTGTCCCCTGATGGTTTGCACCCCTCCGCTGTTGCAACCGGGTATCGATACCCTCCACCAGGGCTACCGCGACTTGCTTGAAATTGGCAGGGAAACCGGAGTTCGGGCTGTGCTGGAATACATCAGCTTCTTTGCCAGCTTAAACAATATTCCAGACACCGTTACCGTGTTGGAACGAACCAATGATCCCGATGGCTGCACGATTCTCGATGCATTTCACAATTGGAATAACAAAACGACTCTTGCCGATATTGAAGCTCTGCCGTTGGACCAGATCGTTCACTACCATATTGATGACGCGGCGAAAGATATTCCCAGTGGTGAGCAGACTGATCCGGATCGGGTGATGATTGGGGAAGGGGCTATTGATTTGAAATCGGAGCTGACCGTTCTAAAAGAAAAAGGTTACGACAAATGGCTGAGTCTCGAACTTTTCAGTGAGGAATGGTGGGCCAAAGATCCGCTCGAAACCGCCAAGATTGGTTTGGAGAAAATGCGGGAGCTGGTCGCAGAAGTGGGATGGACAGTGGAAGAGTGATCTTTCACAAAATTTTCATCTGACCTTCGCACTCGGTTCACAATCTAGTTCCACCTTGGGTCTATGAAACATCCAAAAAACTGGAGTCGCAGAGAGTGGTTGGTGGGATCTGCCATGGCAGCTGGCGCAGGTGCCGGCGCCTATGGTCTGATCGAGAAGCAACGCTTTCAGATAGAGCGGGTTTCCTGTCCCGTCACGCAACGGAACGCCGCTCTTGCAGGGAAGCGAATTGCCGTGATGGGCGATTTTCACTATGACGACTGGGGCAGCGAATCAATGCTGAGAAGTGCCGTCGCAGCGGTAAACAGTGAAGGGGTGGATCTTGTTTTGCTCACAGGGGATTACGTCAGCGATGATCCCAAGTATCTCGATCCGCTTACTTCGATACTTGCCGACTTTCGACCAAAAATAGGCACCTTCGCCGTGCTCGGTAATCATGACCATTGGTATGATACGACCTACGCGATGCGAGCTCTGAAGCAGCGGGGGATTCGTCTCTTGTTGAATGACGGTGCTGATCTCGGCGACTTCTGTATTCTCGGTCCGGACAGTGCCTGGGCAGGCAGCCCTATGATTCGGGACGATATTGCCCGCATGCCTGTGGGAAAACCGATGATTGTCTGCTGGCATGAACCTGACCCCTTTGATTGGTACGACGATCCGCGGGTGGCATTGCAAGTTTCCGGACACAGTCACGGTGGTCAGATTTGTGCCCCATTCTACGGAGCGATCATGAAGCCGAACCTGGCGAAAAATTACACCGCCGGTTTGTATCAAAAGGGGAGCCGAAACCTTTACGTAAATCGCGGATTCGGAACGCTTACTTTGCCAATTCGGTTTCTCTGTCCGCCGGAAGTCACCATCCTGGAATTCGATTCTGTTCCGACCTAACCCTGTTGAATCACTGACCTAACCCTGTTGAGTGGTCGAGCTAACCCTGTTGGGTCCGCATTTGGGATGTTGATTCGAGTTGATACGATTAGCTACTGGTTGAAAGTTCAGCGATGAAGTTTCTTCTATCCCTGTCCATCGCTGCTGTCGTTGGAATTTGTAGCGTTTCCGCCGATGACCGTCCCAACATCCTCTACCTCTATGTCGATGATATGGGCTGGGGTTCGGTCGGCCCAAATGGACAATGGGAACGGAAAGAGAAGGGCTTGCCTCATGTGATTACTCCGCATTTGGATTCGATTGCACGTCAGGGGCTCAACTTTACCCGTGGCTACGGAGCCCCTGTCTGTTCCCCGGCACGTTCCTCACAGCAGACTGGATTTCACCAGGGGCACACCTTTGCAGATCGGAACGATCCGGATAATGCCAAGAAAGCGATTCGTAAGGAGGACATCACCATGGGCGATGTGCTTTCGGAGGCCGGCTATGCCACAGGTTACTGGGGCAAGTGGGGCTACGGCGGGTCGAAAGATCAGGCGAATCCAGTGATTGATAATGTGGCTACCCTGCCTACTTCGCACGGCTACCAGAAGGTAGTGGCTGAGCTGCATCACGTCCGGGCGCACACCTTTTTCCAGCCAACCCTTTGGTCCGATACTGACGATAAATCCGCAAAAGGCGGACTGGGTTTGATCCCAAATTCGATGCAGGCTTTTACTTCGGAGGAATACCCGAACCAACCAGCACTGCAGAATCATAAGAAGTATCCCAAGGTGGCTTACTGCGATGATGTCTACGCGATGTATGCGCTCGATTTCATCCGCGACAATGCGACGAAAGGTCAGCCCTTTTTTGGATTGTTGGCTTTTCAGGTGCCGCATTCTCCTTTTAAGGAAATCGAACAACTTCCGGAGTGGGATGCTGTCTATCGGGACCAGCCCTGGTTTGGTGGATTAAAAGATCAGGCAAAACAATGGGCGGCGATGGTCAGTCGAATCGACGGGCACATTGGTAACCTGCTGGCAGCGCTGGAGGATCCGAATGGTGACGGCGATACCTCCGACTCGGTCGCCGACAATACTCTGGTGGTTTTCCAGAGCGACAACGGTGGACCTTCCGGTGCGAACAATGATCAGAAAGCCTTCGATTCGAATGGCGGACTTCGAGGCAACAAAGGCTCCGTCTGGGAGGGAGGCATCCGCGTGCCGACTCTAGTGAAATGGCCGAAGATGATTCATGCCGATGCCACACTGAAGCCGGGCACCAGCACTGACAAGGTGATCGATGTCACCGACTTGCTGCCGACTTTCTGTCAGCTTGCAGGGAAACCCGCTCCTCTGGGAATCGATGGGGTTTCCTTCGCGCGCTACCTCGCGACTGGAGTGAGTGACAGAGGGCGCGACTACCTGATCCACGAGACCAATAAAAATGCATCTCTCATTCAAGGGAA
>JAHDCN010000079.1:3422-10738 GCA_020629815.1 Verrucomicrobiota bacterium | reverse complement strand
ACTCTCCGCATTGCGATGTTTCCGGAGTAGCGCTCGATTAGCTCATTGATAGAATCGAGTCGATCGACGACGCCCCGATACAGAGTTTCCTCTTTGTCGGTAGCTAACACCATTCGGTTGACCTGCTCAGGAAGTTCGATCTCGATATTATCGCGAGTTAATGAGTGAGCCTTTCTGACTTGTTCGTCGATTGAGCCATGAAGCTTGTCGAGTTCTTCACCCAGTTTTCCTTTTGTAGTTTCCCGCTTCTCGATCTCTTTTTCGAGCTTGGTAATTTCTGATTCTTGCTCGCGTTTCTTGGCTTTCAGAACCTGTTCAACTCCCGGTCCGGAATCGTCCCAAATTTTCTCAATCGCATCGAGTTCATCGCGCATCCGGTCACGATTGTCGCTCAGGTTTCGAATGATTTCGTGAAGAGCCTTCACTCCAAGTTCGGCGGACTTAGCTTTATCGACCGCTTCTACGGATTGCGCATCTCCCGCTTCGCCAATCCAGCGTTGCCAGTCTTCATTGAGAAATCCCTGGAGTGTTGTCGCTTCGTTGACAGTCTGAAAAATGGAACTCTCAAGGTTACTGCGGTTTCTCTCCGCGTCTTTCAAGTTTGCATCCAGATTGCCGATTGCGGCGCCGGCTTCACCCAGTTGATTCCGAAGCCCTTGGTTTTCGGTCTGTGAGGCATCTAAAACGCGACGTAATTCATCACGTTCGGAAAATGCGGCGTCCAGCTGAGTCTGCAATTCTGCGAGGTTTGCTTCTCTTTGCCAAAGCGACTGGCGCAGGGAATTGATCTCATTCTCGAATTGTGCAGCCGAGGCCGCTCCAACAAGAGACGATGATTCGCCTGCTGGGGACTGTTGAATTGGCGGCAGTTGGTTAAAGGGCTCGTCGGTTTCTCCGTTGCCCAATTGATACTCAGCGTTGGCAAAACGAATGAAATCGCCGGGCTGGATGGTTGTGCTACCGGTTACCTGGTTTCCGTTTACGAAAGTCCCGTTGCTGGAACCCAGATCGACAAGCTGCAGTCCCTGATCACTCCGCACAATCTCGGCATGGAGAGAGGAAACTGATTGCTCATTTAAATGAAGATCGTTTTTCTCTGCCGCTCTTCCGACAGTGATCTTTTCGCCGTTTGAAATCTCAATCGGATTTGTCCCGGGAGCCTGGCCCTGAACCGGGCGCATTACGAGTTTCATTCTTGAATTGTGTGGTGTGTTTTTTGGAGGTGTGGTCCGTTGCTCACTATTCGCTATGATAGAGAGATTTGTGACGGCATTTTAGTCACGATTTTCGGCGATTTATTGGCCCGCAGTTACGTAATGCGTGATATTTTCTCAGATTCTACGGATGCTATGAAAATCGCAGGATTGCAATGGGATATCATATGGGAAAACAGATCGGAGAATTTCCAGACTGTTGAAGGTTTTGCGGCTCAACTGGTTGATGCCGAACTGATTGTGCTTCCGGAGATGTTCGCCACCGGATTCAGCATGGATGTCGACTTAGTCGCCGAATCGGAAACGGCTGAATCGGAAAGCTTTCTTCGGAATTTTGCGATGAAGTCAGGCAGCGCCACCCTCGGGGGGCTGGTGCGGAGGGGAGACGGAAAAAAGGGCCGCAATGAGTTAACTGCATTCGATCCTAATGGGCAGAAACTGGTCGATTATCGCAAGAACCGGACGTTTCGGTTCACCGGTGAATCAGATCATTATGAGAATGGAACCGAGGTGGTCACCTTCGATTGGGGCGGGGGCACGATTTGCCCGCTGATTTGCTATGATCTTCGCTTTCCGGAATTGTTTCGGCGTGGAGCTGCTCAGGGGGCAGAATTGTTTGTGGTGATTGCCAGTTGGCCGACAGTTCGTGTGGAGCACTGGTTGGCCTTGTTGCGTGCGCGTGCGATTGAGAATCTTGCCTACGTTCTTGGGGTAAACCGGACTGGAAGCGATCCGGAAAATGAGTACCCGGGCCGTTCCGTTCTTTTTGACCATATGGGAAATCTGGTTGCTGATGCCGGGGAAGAACCCGGGATCGTATCCGGCGAAGTCGATTGGCAGGCGGTCCGTGATTGGCGGAAAAAATTTCCTGCGCTTCAGGATTTAAGCGTTTCGTAACGATGAGTGAACCGAAATTGCGAAATCACTGGATTGATCACCTGAAGGCATTCGGGATTTTCCTGGTCGTCTACGGCCATTCCTTCTCACTGGATTGGGGAATTAATCAGTGGATCTATTCGTTCCATATGCCGCTGTTTTTTCTGATCTCGGGATACTTGATCAGAGAGCAGGAACTGGCGCTGGGATGGTGGGCTTTTACGAAAAAGACTCTGTCATCCCTGCTTCCGGCCTACGTGATATTTGTGGCCGTCTGCTATGTGGTTTGGCTTTTTGTGCTTCGACATTTTGGAGCAGACGCAGGTGATGCGATTCCCTGGTATCGGCCGCTTCTAGCCGCTTTGTGGGGAACGGGCACTCTCGACAGCTTCAGTGTGTTTCCCATAGTTCTCTGGTTTTTTCCTTGTTTGATTGTATCCCGATTTCTTCTCTACCTGTTTCATCGGGCACCGGGATTTGGCTTCCCGATTGTCAGTAGTGTAGTTTGCGTCGCAGGCTTGTTTTGGCCTTCTGATCGGGTATTGCCCTGGGAGCTCGAGACAGCGCTGGTGGCGCAATTTTTCCTGATGATCGGTTTCTTCGCAAAAAGCAGAAGTATCGTAGAGTCGCGGAGTAAGACCGTTCGCATAGTGTTGGGAGCTTGCCTTCTGGCTGCGGGCTCGATTGGCGCATTCGTAAATGGTGATGTCGAAATGAGAACATCCGTTTACAGCAATGGGCTTCTGTTTTTGGGTAATGCGATCGCGATCAGCTTTGGGCTTTGCCTGCTCGCATCCCTTCTGCCCGGCTCCAGACTTTCCCGATTCCTTTCCCGGGAAACGATTCTGATCTTTCCGCTACATCCCATTGTCTTCTCTGTTTTGTTTGGAATTTACGTCTTTGTCTTTCGTCAGGACCTTTCGATTCGGGAGAATCCCTGGTTGGCCTTTTTCTCTTCGATTCTCATCACTCTTGGTATTCCGGTGTTTGCACCAATAGTCAGGCGCTTTTGCCCCTGGGTATACGGTCTTCGGCCGAAGGCATAAATGTTCTTTGCAGAATCGGGAAATTCGCTACAAAAGAACTGTGTCGAATGATCAACCAACGCCTCTGCTGTCGATGCAGGGAATCCGCAAAACGTTCCCCGGAGTTGTGGCGCTCGACGAAGTGGACCTGACTCTGCAGGCAGGAGAGGTCCTTGCCCTCCTCGGGGAAAACGGAGCAGGCAAAAGCACCCTGATCAAAATGCTCGGTGGTGCTCATCGGCCCGATAGCGGAAGTATAGAGATCGAAGGAAGCGATGCGAAGATCAACTCACCACAGAAAGCCCGGGAGCTTGGGATCTCCGTCATCTATCAAGAGTTCAATTTAGTTCCTGACCTCACGGTTAGGGAGAATCTGTTTCTGGGACGGGAAAAATCGAGTTTCGGTTTCCTGAAATCATCTGACGAACAAGCAGAAGCCGAAGCGCTATTGGCGCGGATCGGAGCGAAGATTGATCCCGGTGAATTGTGCCGCAATTTGACCGTAGCCGAGCAGCAGATGGTCGAGATCGCGCGGGCCCTGTCGGTAAATGCCCGCATCGTCGTCATGGATGAACCTTCGGCTGTTCTGACTGTTCCCGAGGTCGAGAAATTGTTCGAGATCATCAGGGAACTGAAGTCTCAGGGGATCGGTATCATTTACATCAGCCATCGACTCGACGAAATTTTCACGATCGCGGATCGAACGGTGGTATTGCGCGATGGTCGGCAGGTGGGAGAGGAAAAACTGAGCGACCTGAGCCGCGAGCAGTTGATCGAAATGATGGTAGGGCGTTCCATGGAAGCCGAATTTCCCACGAGGGAATCTGATCCGGGCGAGGAGAAACTGCGCGTCGAGAACCTGAATCGCGGGCGCAGGGTTCGCGATGTCAGCTTTTCAGTCAGGGCAGGGGAGATTCTTGGTTTTGCCGGACTGGTGGGTGCTGGACGTACGGAAACGATGCGCCTGATTGCCGGCATTGATCGAAAAGAAAGCGGTGAGGTTTTTCTCAATCAAAATGCGGTCGAGATCAGTGATCCGCGTCATGCCATTCGTGCACGAATTTGTCTGCTCACCGAGGATCGCAAATCCGAAGGCCTGATTCTGCAACACGGCCTGGTGGAAAATTTCGGCCTGCCGAATCTATCGGGCTTCGCCAGTGGGCTGTTTTTGAATCAGAAAAAGGAGCGCGAGAGTTTTGCCGATTACACCGAGCAGTTGCGGATTAAGATCTCAGACCCTGACCAGGAAGCCGGCTCGCTTTCCGGCGGCAATCAGCAAAAAGTAGTGCTGGCAAAATGGCTGGTGCAAAACGCCGACGTAATCATTTTTGACGAACCAACCCGGGGTATCGATGTCGGGGCGAAATACGAAATTTATCAACTAATCCACCGCCTCGCCGATGAGGGCAAAGCAATCATCATGGTCAGCAGTGAGCTGCCTGAAGTAATCGGCATGAGCGACCGGATCGTTGTGATGCACGAAGGCCGGAAAAAAGGCGAGATCGAAAATGTAGCCGATGCCACGCAGGAACAGATTTTTGCCATGGCAATGGCCGACTGAATATGAAGAAACTTCTCAGCAACTACGGAATGATTCTGGTGCTCATCGCGCTTTGTTTGTTGTTCAGTATTCTTACCTTGAAGCGCGAGAGCCCGACCGGAGCGGCTTCGTCCGACCGGATGATTGAGCAGGTCACGGCAGGTTTCGGAAAAGAGGAAATCATTCTCGCCGTCGGTGCTGCGAACAAAGAATCCGGCGAATTTGCCGCGCGTGTCGCATCGGGTTTGAAGGAGAAAGGGTGGAGCGCCACTCGTGAAGTAGTCGGCACGCCTCGCGACCTTCGGCAGGCATTGGACCGTTTACAGGAAGAGGGAGGCACGCCTTCTGCAATCGTTGGCTCGGGTGATGTGCAGAAATGGAGTGTCTGGGAGAAAATTGGCACGGACTATCCGGCGTTTGCCGGTGTTCGCGAATTCGTGCCGGAAGCAAAGCTATGGCCTGATTTTTTGAAGCGTTCCAATCTGTTGGCGATTGTTGATCGCATCGTCGTGATCGCTGTGATCGCAATTGGTATGACGATGGTGATTCTCACCGGCGGCATCGACCTGTCCGTCGGCAGCCTGATTGCTCTTTCCGCTGTGATTGGCACCTTGGTCATGAAAGCGATGGGCGGACTGGAGGCTGGAGCCGGAGCCGTTTTCGTCGGCTTTCTTTGCGCCATCGTCGCCTGCGGATTGATTGGAGGAGGTGGCGGTTGGCTGGTTTCCCGTTTCCGAGTGGCTCCGTTCATCACGACCCTGGCGATTATGATGGTCGCTCGCGGTCTTGCCTTTAAACTCACTGGCGGGTTCTCCATTTATCAGGTGCCGAAATCCCTGACCTGGCTGGGGCAGGGGACGACACTCGGGATTCCCAACACAGTGATTCTGTTGGTTCTTTTGTATGGAGCCGCGCATGTGTTCATGTCGCATACCAAATACGGGCGCTACATTTATGCCGTGGGCGGAAATGAAGAAGCCGCGCGTTTGGCAGGTGTTCCAGTGAAGAAAGTCATCATCTTCGTCTATCTCGTCGCCGGAATCTGCGCCGGCTTTGGAGGGTGCATCCAGGCTTCCCAACTGAATACCGGCGCGCCCAATCTCGGCATGATGTTCGAGCTCTATGTGATCGCAGCTGTCGTGGTGGGAGGCACCAGTCTTTCCGGAGGATCAGGGCGCATCCTAGGCACGCTTATCGGAGCCTTCATCATTTCCGTGATTCAAAACGGGATGAATCTAATCGGCTTCGATAGTTACACCCAGCAGATCGTGCTTGGGGGAGTGATCCTTGGTGCAGTTCTACTCGACCGAATTCGATCGAAAGCAGCAATCTCCGCGGCGTAACAGGAATTTTTATAAAAAGCGGGTGAATTGATTCGCAAAAGTGCAAATAATTTGTTAGGATACCTGTATTTTTTTGAAAAATGAGGTATTTTTGTTTATTGGTGCAGAAATTTCTAAAATTTTGCCCGCAAAACTCCCATCTCTTTCGTTATGACTGTTATGCAGGAAACTACGACCCAAATCCCAAAGCGCACCTTGCAGATTCTGGCAGCAGCTTGCTCTGTTTTGTTTCTAACCCAATGTCAGACAGTGTCCAATGGGGTGGGCTCCAGCGTCCTGCGATCACCTCGCCATTATACCAGTATCCCGACGAGTCAGGCAAAGACTCCGGGCGGTCACGGTTTGACGAAAAGCCAATATCCTTTCGATGACGATGGGAAATACCGCACCGATTGGGTGAAATCCAAAACCAGCGCACGGACCCGTTCATCCTACAAAGGTTACTCGAGTTCGACCTCCGGTTCTTCTTCGTCTTCATCGAAAAAGAAAAGCAGCAGCTTTGCCAAGACTTCCTCTTCTACAAAGAAATCTTCCAGCTCTTCGTTTGGCTCCCGCTCTTCGACATCCAGCACCAAGTCCTACACGAGCAGCAGGCCGCCGTCTACTTCCTCAAGAAGCTCAACTCAGGTTCCTGTTTCAAAACCTACTCCGCCGCCACCACCTCCGCCGCAGCGTGTGGTTGTCAGCAGTCCACAGCCTTCGTATTCCTATCCGACTTCGCCGGCACCAGCTCCGCCACAGCAACCTACTCCGAAGCCACCGCCGCCACCAGCACCTAAGCCGGCGCCGAAACCTGCTCCTAAACCGGCACCTGCGCCGAAGCCGGCAGCAAAATATCACACCGTCGCATCCGGGGATACACTCTACAATATCAGCCGTCGCTACGGCGTCAGCGTCGATCAGCTGCGCTCCTGCAATGCGATCAGCGGCGACCTGATCCGGCTTGGGCAAACACTGCGAATTCCATAAGAGTGGACCCATCCAACAGGGATTGGCTTTTTGCACATAATTATTAAGAGGGCCGGAGGCCTGAAAAGATGGTAGCCGGTGTTGCTGCGAGTCCCGCGCCAGCGGTGCGAGCGGGGCACCGGACCACGGACACGATTCGATCAAGTCCCGGTAGGGGCGATAGAAAGGTGTCAGAAAGAGAGATGAATGAGGAGTCGTAATCTTTGGTGAGATTCCTTGTTCTATCACCCCTCTGGGGCTCCTAATATTTGTCATTTTTAACCGGTGCCTTGTTCGCTTGGCGCTCACGGTTACACCGGCTACCTTCTGTTCGGGCCTCCGGCCCTTGTTCTCCATGAAAATTTATGAG
>JAHDCN010000079.1:0-3322 GCA_020629815.1 Verrucomicrobiota bacterium | reverse complement strand
ATCACCTTTCTCGATGCTCATTCCTCCAGCTCTGTGTGCACACCGACTCGCTACGGCGTTCTCACCGGGCGCTACAACTGGCGTTCCCGTCTGGCGCGTGGAGTGCTCAGTGGCACCAGCGATCATCTCATCCCTGCCGAGCGGGAGACTGTTGCTCATTTGCTGAAGAGGGCAGGCTATCACACTCAAATGATCGGCAAATGGCATCTCGGCTGGGACTGGGCGCGGGTCGATCAAAGCGAGAAAAAGTGGCAGAATATCGATTTCACCAAGCCGGTAAAGAATGGTCCGGACATTAATGGTTTCGTTAATTACTACGGGCACTGCGGATCACTCGACATGCCTCCGTATGTCTGGGTGGATACGGGAAAAGTCACTTCAGTTCCTACCAAAGAAGACGGTGTCACACGTGAGGAGTCGCCTTACGGTTGGTGGCGCAAAGGTCCAATCAGTGACGACTTTGTAATTGAAGATGTGATGCCGCACCTTTTCCAAGAGAGTTTTGAATACATCAAGGAGAAGGCCAAAGGCGACAAGCCGTTCTTTCTCTACCTGCCGCTGGGCGCGCCTCACACTCCGATTGTGCCGGTCGATCCGTTCATCGATGCCAGTGGGATCAATCCGTATGCCGACTTCGTGATGCAGACAGACCAGCACATGGGCGATCTTTTCAAGGTTCTGAAAGAGGCCGGAGTCGATGAAAATACCCTTGTGATTTTCACCAGTGACAACGGCTGCTCACCACAGGGAAATTTCGAAGTTCTCAAAGAGCACGGCCACGATCCTAGCGCTGGTTTTCGCGGGCACAAAGCTGACATCTATGAAGGCGGTCACAGGGTGCCGTTTATTGTGCGCTGGCCGAAAGGCATCAAAGGTGGCCAGAAGACTGATGCTCTCGCCTGCCTCACGGATTTTTATGCGACGATGCAGGATATCACCGGTCAGGAGACCGAAGGTCAAGCGAGCGAAGATTCCTTTAGTTTGGTCCCTGCTTTCGAGGGCAAAGCTATGACTGCACGTGAAACCTTGATCAGTCACTCAATCGGTGGATCATTTTCGATGCGTCACGGAGCCTGGAAGCTTTGCCTGAGCGCTGGAAGTGGTGGCTGGAGTGCCCCGCGTGAATCGGATGCGAAAAAGCAGGGACTGCCAACGATGCAATTGTTCAACCTGAAGAACGACAAAGGCGAACAGAATAATCTGCTGGAGAAGAATCCGGAAAAGGTGAAGGAACTGCTGAGTCTTTTGGAAAAAGAGGTGGCCAATGGTCGATGCACGCCAGGTGCGAAAGTGCCGAACGACCGTGAGGTCACGTTTCTTCCGAAGAAATAGAGAGAGTCTCTTATGCGCTCAGTGTAACGCGGGCTTGCGCGAGGATATCGTCTCCGCAAAACACTTTGCCATTGAGCACTCCGAGCTGGCCCATGCGGGCGCTGAATTCGGCTTCGATGATTAGTGTTTCGCCCGGAGGGATGGCACCGAGAATCCGCGCCCGGTCTACCGCCGTGAGGCGAAGACTTTCAAAAGGCTCTTCATTGGGATCGGTTTGTAAAACGACTCCGGCCAATTGAGCGATCGCTTCGATCAGGATCACGCCGGGCATCATCGGGTTATCCGGGAAGTGGCCTTCCAGAAAGGCTTCATCTCCGCGCACCAGGTATTCTCCTTTGGCGGATTTACCGGGATCCAGTTCGATTAGCTTGTCGATGAAACGAAAGGAAGGACCGTGGGGCAGGGCGGCAAGGGCGTCGTTGATGTCTTCGGACATGTCGGAAGCTACACGGCTCGAACGGACTGACAACCGCGAAGAACACTTGTCGGAATCTGCTCATTCCTATGGTATAAAGTTTAAAAAAAGAAATTGACGATTCTTCGCTCAAATATAGGTTCGCTCCGAAATCATAAAATGACTAAAAAAATCCTCCCTCTCGCGTTAGCTACAATATTTCTCTTTTCTGAATCGAGGAGTGAAACTCTTAATTATGTGCCTTTTGATGGATCGCGGCATTCAGTAGGGCAAGCTCCGGCGACTGGTGGTGTTGACGGTATTGGCTATTATAATAATTTTCTGGGCGAACCGGTAATCGTTAGTGCCGGTGGCGGGGACAAGAAAATGAGATTTGATAACAGTGCTGAAGATCAAGCCGCCTTTTTCGACTATTCACTGACTGGAGTAGATCATGCAATTGTTTCGGCGGACGTAACTGCTTTGTCAGTTACTGAGAGTGTTTTTATGATCTATTTTGGTGACTTTACCGATATTGCAAATCCTGACTTTTATCGGCTTATTGTTGCTCCTAGTGGTCTTTTCTATGCTGGTCCTGATGGTAATTTGGTTACCATCGATAATACTTTTGCGCTGTCGCCTTCAATTCCGACGAGGTTCGAGATGGTCTGGGATGGTATAAGTAAGACAATCAGAATTTCCGTCGATGGAGCTTTGGTGCATACTCAGTCGGACCCCATTTTAGGGATATGCACTTCGGTGGCTATTTCTCTTTTGGACCTGGACGATTCAAATGGTATTGCGCCTTCTGGTATTGTTGATGTGGATGAGGTTGTCGTGGCTACACCAGGGACGATTCCAGATGTGAAGTCGGGCAGGTCTAAGACGTCGATTCCTGAAGATGTTCGGTTTACATTGTATACGACAAGAATGAATCAGCAAAAAATCTATTACCGAACAAGGAATAGAGACATTTTTGCTACCGATACTTATCGATACAAAAGTCAGCCTGGGGATTCTAAATTCAATGTGTACTATTATCAGCGCCGAAGCGGTATCACTGAACAAGTAACAGGGAAGGTGTTGACCAACCGGTTAATGCATACGGTCGGAGCGGACCAGCAAGGCTACATTGTTGAAATGAGAGTTAAGCCCAAGATTTCGATTCGTCACACAGGTGGAAAGAAGACCTTTACGATGAGAGTTGACTCAACAGCGTCCCGGGCTGCTTCGACTCATATGGATTCGGTTCAAGGTAGAATCGAAGTTACCAGATAATTTTTATTAGGCTCTCAAAGTGGCCCTTGTCTGAGATGGGAAGTTTTTTGCCCAGAGGGCCGGAAGAAAATAACTTGCTGGCACTTCGTTGCGAGAGAGACTTTTTGTCAGAATTCCGATAGCTATTTGTTCTTTACCGTCACCCAAACCGGGGAACACCAGGCCATGTTGCCGTCTTTCTGAACCACTTGAATGTAGTAGCGGTTTTCGCCGGGTTCCGGGTTTTCGTCGGTCAGTGATTTTTCCCACTTGGATCCTTCGAATTGGTCGAAGACTTTCCAGTCCTTTTCGTTGCGGACAACTGTGATCTGTTTCAGG
>JAHDCN010000567.1 GCA_020629815.1 Verrucomicrobiota bacterium | reverse complement strand
CTCCAGCACGGTTGCACCGGGGATGGCGTAGGATTTGATCCGGCCGCCGCGGGCGATGTTGAGACCGATGGCTTTGCCGTCGAGATTCACGGCAGGGCCGCCCTGTTGATTGGGCTCGAGGGGTAAATCGGTTTGCAGAACCCGCGGAAATCCGTCGCGCAACTCACTGCGCTCGCCGCCCATTTCATTCATCATCCTGGTGCGTCGGTCTTCGAAATTAGACGTTTGCCGTTCAATCAGCGTGATCTTGATCTTGCGCAGCTTGCCGTTGCGAAGGACATCCAGTGTAATCGTCGAGCCGGGCTTGTTGGCTCGCACGGTTTGAATAAAAGCAGGCTTTTCTGTCATGGTTTCTCCATTCAAGGCAGTGATCACATCCTTTGATTTCAGTCCGCCGCGAATCGCCGGCGATTTCGGAGCCACTTGCGTAACCAGGATCCCTTTTTCAGCCACATCGAGGCCAATGCCAATCCAGCCTTGTCCTGTATTCGCCAGGCTGCGGGGGTGAACGCTCAAGACCCCGATTGAGAGTGGTTTGGAACCGGAGTGTCCCGGTGCAGCGAGCAGGGTGCCCAAAGGAAGGTCCCGGGTTTCCCATTGCACGGCCTGCAGGTCTTGCTTATCCACTCGCAGCAGTGCGAGGTCGTGATCTTTCCAGGTTTTGACGATGGCCGCCGGAGTCTTTTCCCCGTCGATCAGGCAGGTCAGCTTCTTCGCCTCTTTCAGCTCACTATGTTTCGAAAGCACGTAGCCACGGGGATCTACCACCGATCCCAGAACCAATGGTGTCTTTGCCTTGGCATCCGCGAACAGCGCAACGGTAGATTTCGCGTTCTTTGCCAGAACAGTGCGGAATCCCAGGGCAAATTCCTCATACTGTTTCTGCAACTGCTGGCCGGTCTCATTGCTCAGAGTGAATTGTTTAGCTGCCGCCATGAAGCGCTCACCAAACACCTCTTCGCGCAAAATTTCTCCCAGTTCATCTTTGTTGAGTTTGTCGGCGGCCTCTTGTTTCATGCCGGCATCGACCAGTAGTTCGCGAATGTCCTCCAGTCCAAATCGCTTTTTCTCTGATGGTGGCACACCGGGCTGAATCATTTTTTCGATCAGGGAATCCTGCAGCTTTTCCCGGTCCACGCCGTCCAGCCTCGAAGGTTCCTCTTTATTCTGAGTGAAAAGGAACTCATCAGACGGTTGCTTCAGGGATGCTCCTTTTTTGCGACCTTTCTTGCCTCGCTTCGGAGTCTCACCCCATTGTTCACCTTTGAGCAATCGATCCCAGTTGTCGGTCGCGACATTCACCGGAGCATGATTGTTGATCGCGAGACTGTCACCAATCGACGAGTGAATCGCGACCAGTTTGCCGTCCAGATCAAACAGGCCGCCGCCTGAGTCGCCGCCGACCATCGCGCAATCAGACATAATGTAGCCGCCGTTTTTGGGATTGATATAAATGCGTCCAAAACGAACCGGCGGTTTACGCAGGGAATCGAAACCTTCGGCGTGACCAATACTGATTACCAGATCGGTTGGCTTCAGTTTGGAAGAATCGCCCATCTCAGCAAACGGCCATTCGCTCTGCTTTGGTTTGCTGGTCAACTGAAGCATCGACAGGTCGCGCTTGTAATTGGCACCGAGAACCTTTGCCTCTGCCCGGGTGCCATCGTTGAAATAGACATCCATGGTTTTGTTGCCGCGGGTGACGTG
>JAHDCN010000566.1 GCA_020629815.1 Verrucomicrobiota bacterium | reverse complement strand
GCGAATCCCTGTCCGATCCCGGCCATGATTTTTCCGGAACCGAGATAGTGATAGGCCGCATTGGAAACGGCGACATCAAGAATCTGAATTTCGTCCTCTGAAAACTCTGCGCTCATTAGCTCTTCTGTTTTCTTCTGAGCGTCCGCGCCTTTCAAGCCTTCCTTGCGCACCGCCTGTTTCACTTTTTCTTGCCGGCTGGTGAGCTGCTGCAGCTGTGGGTCCCAGAAATTTTCCGTCAGGACAGCTGTCACATTTTTCTCAAACTCCGGAAGCTGAGCCGGAGCAGCCATGGCATCGCGAAAGTTCTGATGCGTCCCGGCGTAGCGCTGCTGATCAGGGCCATAGTCCTTCACCGGCCCGTTCACACCCATTACGCCAATAACGAAAGGCATCTCGGGAGCAGACAGGTCCTTGCGCACGTCTCGGATGAAATGCCCAAGGTTAGTGCTGTAATCATCGTAGCCTCCGGATTTGTCGCGATTCGGGTAAACGTTGGAAGCGACCATGTCGTTCCAACCCTGGAACCAGACAAAGCCGGCCAACTGAAATCCGTCGTTTTCCCGATACTTGGGATAGACTTCTTTAATATCACCGAGCACCGATTTCACGTGGTCGATCATCAGACGGTAGTAGTGCCCGGTGGCCTCCTCTTTCTCCTTTTTGATCGCGGCGATGTCTTTGCCCTGTGAAGTGAAACGCTCGAGCTCCGCTTCACTGAATTCGTAGGGCCCCGCGCTCGGTGAGCGAAAATCGGTGTGGACGCTCTTGCCACCCCATGCCGTTTTGATGATCAGGACCGGTTCATCGAGTTCTTTTTCCAAAGTGAGGCCGAACGTGAACTCCGGACCGATCTTGCTGTCGTCCGCGCCAAATCCCACTGTCAGCTTCCCGGTTTTTACTCCGTCAGTGCTCAAGTAGGAAATCCAGACCTGCTCACATTCGTGCGGATCGCCGTCAGAATCCTGCATCATCTCCAGCAGCGGTGCAGTTTTCGGATCCATGCCAATGTGAGGCAACGTGGTAGTCTTTGCGTGCCCCTGCATATTCGACTGTCCTGCCAGGATGTAGACCTTGAGCGGATCGGCATGAGTCAGGGAGGAGAAGACGCTAAGAAATGCGCAAACAAAGAGTGTGAACAACGATTGTTTCATAGAGGCAGAGAATGATAGAGGCTCCTTTCCAAAGTTATAACCCGAAACGATCGAGACGTGTCACGGTTTTTTTAGAGGCCTTCTTTCCGAAGATTCTAAAATTGACCCCTCCCCTATTTTGGTCAGAATGCTGCCAGCCTCTATAATGAAACAATTGCTCACTCTTCTCCTCGCCGCGACCTGCCTCAGCGCCTTTGCCAAAGACAAACCCAGCTTTGTAGTTTTCCTGGTTGATGACCTGGGTTACAACGACATCAAAGCCTACAATCCGGAATCCTTTTACGACACGCCCCATGTCGATGCACTCGCTGCATCAGGCCTGATGTTCACCGACGGCTACGCCGCGAACCCGGTCTGCTCACCGACTCGATTCGGCATCCAGACCGGACGCTACCCGACTCGCAAGGACTGCACCAATTTCTTCAGTGGCAAACGCGGTGGAAAATTCAACAGCGCGCCGCTACACGACAAACTCGACCTCGAGGAAGTGACCATGGCCGAGGCGCTGAAGGAACAGGGCTACGCCACCTTTTTCGCTGGCAAATGGCACCTCGGGAAAA
>JAHDCN010000078.1 GCA_020629815.1 Verrucomicrobiota bacterium | reverse complement strand
GTGTGATCAGCGGGATTTGGTTACCCATCAAAAACAGGCAGCCAAAGGAGGCAATCAGAGCAAAAAGAATGGCACCACCGAATCCCTGCCAGGTTTTGCCGGGACTGATGTGGGGAATCATCTTGTGCTTGCCGATCAGGGATCCGATCGCGTAGGCACCCATGTCAGTAAATTTGGTGACGGCCACGAGGTAAAGCAGATAGAAGTGTGCGGTCGGCTGAGTTGATCCAGCATTCGCGGGATCCGGCGCAGACTGCAAAGGCAGAAACAACAGCTTTGGCACAAAGGAAAACAACAGCACTAGGTATACGAACCCAAACACTGCGGCGGCAATCTCGTGAAGAGACTGCTCTCCATCGAGGGGTTTACGCAGCCGGATCCCGAATATTCCGACAAACAAGGCAAACAAGGCCAGGCCATCAAGTTGCTCTGCAGCGGGAATGTTCCATCCGGCATGAGCACCGAACAGAAGCACAAAATACAGCAGGCCTACCCCGATGGTAATCCATTGAAATTGCTGAAACCCTTTGTCCTGATAGAGCGAAAAGTACTCGCGCAGCCCCATAAAGACAGCGATCAAAATCAGGCCCAAAAACAACCAGTCGTTCGCCAGCCAAAAGGCAAGAAACATCACACCCCACAGCAGCAGGGTGCTGAGGAGCCGATTGGAAAAAACTTTTCGCTTCGACGGTTTCGATTCAGACATCAACGAGCGGGGTGGTAACGAAGCAAACAGTGAAGCCTTTGCTTCGCAAACAGTAAATCCACTTTGTGGCGCCGGTTGCCGCTACTTTTTCTTCTTCAATACCAACAAGCCGGTCTTGGTTTCTGAAACCTCTCGATCCTCAGGTACTTCCGCGACTGGCTTGCCTTTCTTATTTTCCGGATCGGATGCAAAATAGTACATCGTGATGACTTTGTCGGAGTTCTTCAGTTTCTGCTCCCGACTGAAGAGGTAGTAGGTTTTGCCCTTGCTGCTCTTGTGGGAGTACGGCTTCGCTTTCTCCTCACTTTTCACAGATGGCTTTTCTGAATCCTGCGCCAGAGCCGGCATGGTGAGAGCCATGGTAGCGATCGAGAAGAAAAGGACAGATACATTGAGGAAAGTTTTCATTGGGCGCAGGATAACATGAGCCCTTCTCTTCGGGCCACAAAAAAAGCCTGTCCGGTTTCCCGGACAGGCTTTGAGAAAAGAGAACTTCGATGGACTACATCAAGTTCAACGCGCGAGCACGTTTGATCTCACGCGTAATCCGGCGGTGAACTTTCGCCGAAACGCCAGTGGTGCGGCGCGGGTAAATCTTACCTGACTCTGTGCAGAACTTCTTCAAAAATTCAGGATTCAAGTAATTCAGCTTCTCAGCCGGGATATCAAGGCGGCGACGAGGCATTCTGCGGTTTGCTCTCCGCAGATTCATTGCACGTTCTTTATTTTTAGGGACCATTTTTCTTGAATCGGTAAAATTAACGCTTCTCGCGGTGGAGAGTTCTGCGCTTCAGGTAGGGATTAAACTTCACTTTCTCCAAACGTCCCGGAGTCCGCAGGCTCTTCTTATTGCGCGTCGTCACGTAGATAGAAGGCCTTTTGCCCTCTTCCTTAGCTTCGGTGCATTCGAGAATGATAACGTCCCGTGGCATGACAAAAATGATAAAGTTTGGATTTCAGTTCACCCTTTTTGGGCGAAGGGCGGCCAATCTACGCAAAATCAGCCGCTTCTCAACTGATTTTATTTCGAGTCCTTGTCGTTTGGCTCAAACAAAGTCCCAACTGGACCGCGATTGCCGATTGCCGGCCCTTCACCTCGATCCAACTGTTCCTGATAGGCAACGGTGCATCGCGCGAAAGGCATCGCCTCTAAACGCGCCTGCGGAATTGGTTCCCCGGAACCTTCGCAAACGCCGTAGGTTCCTTCATCAATACGACGAAGTGCATCTTCAATTTCGTGAATCGCATCCTGCTCCTGGGAAAGTAGATTCAGTGCGAACTCGCGATCGTATGCGTCACTTCCTGCATCTGCCTGGTGCATTCCGAACGCAGATGAGTCTGAATCGCCCGTACCGGCCAGTGCATCGCGGCTGATACCGTTCATCTGGTCGACCATGCTGTCGTGCAGATCGAGAAGCTTTTGCTTCTGCTTGCGCAAGAATGCAGCCGGCAACTTTTTGATTTTACCGGTTTTGGTAGTTCGCTTGGACAAGACAGGCTTGGCAACTTTCTGAGGAGCGATAACGGGGCGCTTCTTAATCGCCGTGACGATCTTCTTCACGGGTGCGCTTTTCTTCTTGGCGGTCTTCTTTTTCGCAGCTGTTTTTTTCACCGCCTTCTTAGCGGTAGTTTTTTTCGCGGCGACCTTCTTTTTCGGGGCAGCGGCTTTTTTCTTAGCAGCAGGCTTCTTGGCTACTGCCTTCTTAGTTTTTGCTGCGGCTTTCTTCTTGGCTGCTGGAGCCTTCTTTTTCGCAGCTGTCTTTTTTTTCGCAGCTTTCTTTGTTGCCATACTTCTGAGAGTAAACTTGTCGCGATCATACGTCCTCGCGCGTTAGCTGGACGATTTTGCGGCGCATTTATTAGTGCAAGTCAGTCGATTTCGCAACCGGAAATCCCTATTTTCACTATAAATACTGCGATTATTTAAAGGGCCAGAGAATCGGGATGAGGAAACTAGCCATAATCCATAAGGCAATCGCAAGGGGTAGGCCTACCCGGGTGAAGTCAGTGAATTTGTAACCGCCAGCACCGTAGACATAAGTATTTGTCTGATAACCAATTGGCGTTACGAAGCTGGCGGATGAGGCGAACATCACCGCGACCACGAAAGCACGGGGGTCTACCCCCAACTCGACCCCTATACCGATCGCAATCGGGGTCAAAAGAGCGGCTACCGCGTTGTTCGAAATCATCTCTGTGAGCACAGCTGCCAGCAGGTAGACAACCGCCAAAACGACGTACGGTCCAAATCCCTGGAACCATGCCGCGGCTGTTTCGCCGGCGATTTTCGCCAACCCGGTTTCCTGAAGGCCCATGCCTAAACCGAGCATGCCGTAGATCATGAAAATCACTTTCCACTCCACTGCTTTGTAAGCCTCTTCCGGATCAATACACTTCGTTACTAAAGTGAGGACTACGCCAGCCAGAGCGAGAATCGGGATAAACTTCGGAATCAAAGCTCCTCCGATCATGAACATCAACAGGGCAAAAATCGCGATAGGAGCTTTGCTGCGTCGAATCGGCTGCTCGGTCGGTTTTGTCAGGTTGACGAAGTCTTTCCGGGCAAAGAGTTCATTCATCCGGTCTTCGGGACCTTCGATCAGCAGTGTGTCACCAAATGCCAGTTTCACATCTTCGAAACGTTTCTGGAGATTTACCCCACGGCGGTGAACCGCCAGAATAACTACGCCAAAACGCTGGCGGAAATTCAGTTCGCGCAGACTGTGCCCAACCATTTCGGAACCGGGGCCTACGATCCCTTCCATCAAAACGGCCGATTCAGTTTTCAGGTGGCCGAGCCCGAGTTCGCTCTCCGGCAGTAGATCGATACCAGTGGTTTCATTCAGCTCCATGACCCCCGAAGCGCGGGTTTTCATCATGATCTGATCACCGGCTTCGAAAACCAGCTCGTTCAAAGGCACAGGGACAGGTCGCCCTTCACGAACGATCTCGATTACGCGCAGATTGCGTTGTTTTGCTAAAGGTGTTTCGGGAAAGAGTTTTCCAACCAAAGGTGAGCTTCCGCCCACGTAGGCCTGAGTGAGAAACTCGTGGCCGGCTTCGCCATCGAACAAAGTGGAAAGAGTTTCCCGGCTCGGAATCAATTTCCAACCTCCGAGCACAAGATAGGTAATGGTTACGGCGATAAAGAAAATACCCAGCTTGGCAATCTCAAACATGGAGAAGGGGTTCTTGTCGGAGCCGGTGTCAGTCAGATAATCCGCGTAAATACCGGAAGCGATCAAGTTGGTGGAGGTTCCGATAATGGTGCAAGTTCCACCTACGATTGCCGCATAGCTGAGAGGAATTAGAAAGCGGGAAGCCTTCATGTTGTATTTCCGGCAATGGGCCATCACGATAGGCAGAAAGACCACCACAACCGGGGTGTTGTTCACGAAGGCCGACAGGAAGGCCACCAGGATCAACAGGACAATCGTCATTCGAAATGCAGATCCACCGGCCATTTTCTCAAACCGACCAGCCAGCACGTCGATGATACCGGTTCTTTCCAGCACCGCCGACATAACGAACATCGCAGCCACCGTAATCGGCGCACCATTCGAAAAGATGCTGAGCGCTTCCGAAGGGGCAAGAACACCAATCAATGGCAGCATAATGAACGCTGCCATTGCGGTTAGATCAGGAGAGATCCATTCTTTTACGAACGTGATAAAAACGATCACAACGATCGCCACAGTCACAAGCTGTTGCCAGAGTGCGATTTCCATAGTGCGGAGTTGAGGGAGTCGGCTGGATTTAGCCGTCATTGTATCGCTTCTCTCAGGCTTTTTGGCAAATAGCAATTGCGTCGCCGGATTTGCGTTGCCAATGACAAAATCCTCGCAATTTGGGAAGATTTTCCGTACAGAGTCAGAACAATGGAAACACTCGCAATCGCTCTTGGTGCGCTGGTTTTATATCTCGTCGCCTACCATACCTACGGGAAATGGCTGGCTCGAAAAATCTTTCGATTGGACCCGGAAGCTGCCGTTCCCTCGGTCGCACTGAATGATGATCGTGATTACGTGCCGACGAAAAAAACCATTATTTTCGGCCACCATTTTACCTCCATTGCGGGCACGGGACCAATTGTGGGTCCGGCACTTGCGGTGATATGGGGCTGGGTTCCCGCGTTGCTCTGGGTCTTGTTTGGTTCGATTTTTATCGGAGCGGTGCACGACTTTGGTGCGTTGGTTGTATCGATGCGGAATCGTGGGCAGACGGTTGGAGACATTGCCGGAAGAGTGCTGACACCAAGAACCCGGGTGCTGTTTCTCTCCATTTTGTTTATGGCTCTGACCATCGTGCTGGCAATTTTCGGGCTGGTGATTGCAGCCGTTTTCAAGCAATACCCGGCTGCGATCTTTCCCTGCCTTGTCCAGATCCCATTGGCGATCCTGATTGGTGTTTATCTCCATCGGAAAGGCCTGAACCTTTTGATACCCTCGCTTGCAGCCTTAGCGATGATGTATCTGACCGTCTATTTCGGCGATGTCGGATTGCTTGGTCAATTCAATGCCGCAATGGCTGCGTGGCCGGTGATGCACTGGGTGGCGTTTCTGCTCATCTACAGCTACATCGCTTCCGTTTTACCAGTCTGGACGCTGCTACAGCCACGGGATTTCATCAACAGCCTGCAGCTACTTAGTGTGATCGCTCTGGTTGTCATTGGTTTGCTGGTGGCGGGTTTTATTGGCGGAGCGCCGGTTGATGGCGCCCGACCGCCACTGGAAATTGTTGCTCCTGCTGTGGAGAAGAGTCCGGCAGGCGCGCCCTGGATTTTCCCTTTTCTGTTCGTGACGATCGCCTGTGGAGCAATCTCCGGTTTCCACTGCCTGGTCTCCAGCGGGACTTCCTCCAAGCAGATTAAAAATGAGACCGATGCGCAATTTGTCGGTTATGGATCAATGCTCACGGAGGGATTTCTTGCTGTCCTGGTGATCCTCGCCTGTGTCGCCGGTATCGGACTGGGAATCGCCGGCGAAGCCGGTATGCTCTCCGGAAAAGAAGCCTACATGTCCCGCTATGGAAGCTGGGACGCAGCAAAAGGACTCGGCGCAAAAGTCGGAGCCTTTGTTGAGGGCAGTGCCAACTTTCTCAAAGCCATCGGAATCAATCCGGGATTCGCCGTCGCCTTGATGGGGGTTTTCGTCGCGAGCTTTGCGGCCACCACATTGGACACTGCGTGTCGTTTGCAGCGTTATGTTACCCAGGAGCTGGCGGCGACGTTGAAGATCAAACCACTCACCAACAAGCATGCGGCGACTATTTTTGCAGTCGTGCTGGCGGGAATCATTGCAGCACTTCCGGTTGGCGGAGCTGCGTGGACATGGGATACTGCCGGCAAGGGAGGGTTGATTCTCTGGCCGCTGTTTGGGGCAACCAATCAGCTGCTTGGTGGGTTGGCATTTATGGTAATCGCTTTTTGGATGTGGCGTCGAAAACTACCGGTGTGGTTCGTAGTGCTGCCGATGATCTTTATGCTCATTCTGCCCGGGATTGCGATGAGTATGCAACTTTTCAAAGAAGGTGGCTGGATGGATGCGGCGACTTCTCCGGGCGCGACAGCAAACAGTTGGGTGCTGGTTTTTATCGGTCTGGCGACTATGGCACTCGAAGTCTGGATGATCATCGAGGCGCTAATCGCATGGCCGAAAGCTGCCGGGGTTTTGGAAGAACAATTGGAGCCATTGCCAAGCGGGGCAAATTACTCCAACGAAGGCGGCCGAAGCTGCTGATTTCAAAGCGAACAAACGATGCTGAGAGCAATTCTCATTTTGGGAAGGGTTTCGAACCTTCCAACAGTTTGGACCAACGTCCTGTTGGGCTGGTTTGTTGGCGGTGGAGCCTGGGTAGCCGAATTGGGCTGGCTGACCCTTGGAGTCAGTTTGCTTTATGTGGCCGGCATGACTCTAAACGACGCCTTTGATGCGCAGTGGGACTCCGAGCATGCGCAAGAGCGCCCCATTCCTTCAGGGGATCTGTCTCGTGGTGCCGTGTGGGCCATTGGCTTGCTGGAAATGGCAGGTGGTTTGGCGCTGTTGCTGACCCAAACCACGTTTCATCCGGCACTCCTCGGCGGCTTGGTCGGTGCCATCTTTCTTTACAACTGGCTGCACAAAAAATGGGCAGGCTCCGTGCTCATTATGGGGTTGTGTCGTGGCCTCGTGTATCTGGGAGCGGCATCGGCAGTTGTTTCTCACACCACCAGTATTGAAATACCCAAGGTGGTCTGGGTAGTTGCGGTTGGAATGATCATTTACATCGCAGGACTCACGCTGGCAGCGCGCAGCGAACGAACCTCCGAGGGAGAAATGGTGCTGCCTTTTTGGAAAAGGCTCATGCTATTATTGCCGATCCTTTTTCCCATCTATGCAGCCCGAAATGGGTTTGGTGATACCACTTCGTATATCGCCGCAGGAGCCGCATTCATCGTTATCTGGGCATGGATTTCGCTGAGTCAGTCAGCGCTAGCCAGTCACATTCCAAAAGGGATCGCCTGGTTCATTGCCGGGATCGCTCTAATCGACGGGGGAGTCCTGCTATTTTCTGACTGGCGTGCCGCAGCAGCCTGTGTAGGAGCCTTTCTTTTAACGCTGGCAGCGCAAAGAGTTATTCCTGCGACGTAACAGGGTATGGTCGCTGAGTTAACCCTATTAGGTCGCTGACCTAACCCTGTTTGGTCAGAGCCCGGCGGCTACTTTTTGCATGTAGCTGATGCTCTCGCGCGCAATGTGTTCGGGGCCGGGCTTGTAGTCGAAGACCTCGACTGAAACCCAATCGGAATAGTTCACTTCTTTCAGCGCGGCAAAGATTGGTTCGAAGACAACTTCGCCCATTCCCGGACCGAGGAGGTTCGGATCATTGGCATGAAAATGAGCCATCCACTCGCTGCTCTCGCGAATCACCTGATCAATCGGAATCGCTTCAGTCGACATCGCTTTTACATCGAGATGCAGTCGGCAATTTGGCGAATCAACCCGTTTGGCGAGATCGATACCTAACGCTGCTGTGTTAAGAAAATCACCTTCACCGGGTCCCAGCGGTTCGAGCGCGAGGGTAACACCACAGTCTTCCAAAACCGGCATCGCCCGCCGGATGGTTTCTGCTGCGTAGTCCATGGCCTGCTCTTCGCTTACACCGGGAAGCAGATTTCGCTGCTGCGGGGAACCGAGAACCATGATTGATCCATCCAGATCCCTGCAAAGCCTTGCCAGCTCTGCAAGGTAGTCACCTGTTTTGGCGCGCACGGATTCGTCAGGTGTAGTCAGGTAGTAGCCCTCGGTTTTCGCCAGTAGCCAATGAAGACCGACGCACTTCAGGTCAGCGTCGATGATTTGCTGGCGAACAGTTTTCCGCGTTTCCGGAGAAATGTCGTAGGCTGACGAAGCGATCGTAAACGGGGCAATCTCGATACCTGTGTAGCCGCATTCGCGAACAAACTGGAAAGTTTTTTCGAACTCCCAGCCTTCGAAGGTTTCGTTACAGATTGCGTATTTCATCCGGATACTTAGCGCCTGCGACGTGGTTTTGCGGGCGGACGACGACGCAGCGGTTTTTTCTTCGTTTCGTCCTCGAGAAGTGCGGTGTAGGCGTAGTCGAAACCATCGAGCTTCTTGCGCTCAATCTTTTGGTCAATGTAGTGTTCCACTGCAAACGACTGGTCCAGCTCGTCGGCGGTCAAAATTGTAAAAGCATCGCCTTCCTGCTGCGCCCTCCCGGTTCGGCCAATGCGGTGGACATAGTCTTCCGGATTTTCCGGAACGCGGTAATTAATGACGTGGGTCACCCCGGAAATATCGAGGCCACGCGCAGCGATGTCAGTTGCAACAATCACATTGAAGGTTCCGTCGCGAAACCCGGCAAGTGCTTTAGTCCGGTCAGATTGGCGAATGTCCGAATGCAAGGCGGTTACGTGGGCACCTTCCATTCCTTTCAGTCGTACTACCAAAGAGTCGGCCTCTTTCTTCGTCCGGGTGAAAATCATCAAGCTTTCGAACTCGGTCTTGGCGACGAGCGCTTCCAGCAGGTCATCGCGCTGATCCATGCCTACGGGGTAAAATGCGTGCGTGACGGTCTCGGCGGGTGCCCGGCGGCCGCCCACTTCCACTTCGACCGGATCGGTCAGCGCCCAGGTTGCCAAAGTCTGAATCGCGCCGGGCATGGTGGCAGAGAAAAATTGAGTCTGACGGCCTTTCGGGCAACGATCGACGATTTTCTTCACATCGGGCAGGAATCCCATGTCGAGCATACGATCGACCTCGTCGAGCACGAGATATTTCATCTGATCGAGGGAAATGTTTCCTTTCTCCATGTGGTCAAGCAATCGACCGGGAGTGGCAATCACGACATCCGGGTTGTTGAGTAAACCATCATTCTGTTTTCCATATCCGACTCCTCCGTGGATAAGGACGACATTCATCGGGCGATACCAGGAAAACAGATCCATCTGGTCCTCAACCTGAGCGGCCAGCTCGCGAGTGGGCTCGAGGATCAAACATTGGGGCTTTGTGCCCGGGATCATTTTATCAATAATCGGCAGAGCAAATGCTGCGGTTTTTCCGGTGCCAGTTTGGGAGGCGCCAATAATATCCCGACCTTTCAAGGCTTCTGGAATGGACTTCGCCTGGATGGTTGTGGGTTCGGTAAATCCAGCACGCTCAATAGCGCGCAATACGGGCCGGGATAAACCGAGCGATGCAAAATCGGACATGGCGTGACAGACGCGGACAGTGGCCCCGCTTGCAAGGGAAAATTCGAGTCGACTGCGAGGGTTCGGTTGAAATAGAGCAATTCGCTTCGACTATTCAGTATGACAATACGGGCCTATGTCGTGATCGGTAGTATTTTCGTGGCTGCTTTTGCGCTGCTTGGCATCGGACACTGTGGCTACAAGGACCTAGATGCGATGCAGTCGTTGGAGAAGAAATCAGCACAGATTCGCAAAGATTTTCCCGAGGTGGAACATATAAGCTCGGGCACAGTCGCGGCCCTGTTGCAGAATGAGGCGAACTCTTCAGTCCTGTTAATCGACTGCCGAAAGAAAGAGGAAGTGGAGGTGAGTAGGATACCCGGTGCCGTTCATTTCGAATCGGCAAAAGAGGTGATGACCCATCTGGCAACCCAATCGGTCACGCCCGATTCTGTGATTGTTTACTGTTCGGTGGGTCAGCGTTCAGCAGAATTGACGAAGGACCTGCAAAAGGCCGGGGTGAAAAACGCGAAGAATTTTGTCGGTTCGATTTTTCAATGGGCCAACGAAGACCGACCTCTGGTCGATGGTCAGGGCGAAACGGTACAAACTGTGCATCCCTTTAACAAGTTTTGGGGAACGTTGCTGAAGAAAGAGCGCCGCGCTGAGCCGTAAAGTTTTTTCAGAAAACTTGCCGCATAACTTTCTTTCTTTACACTGCGGTGACGGACACCCGTTCCCACGAAACATGCCAAAGAAAAAATCGGCTTCCGGCGGAGAGAAAAAACTCACGCCTATGATGCAGCAGTTCCAGTCGATCCGGCGCACTTTGCCGGACGATGTATTGCTGTTGTTTCGACTTGGTGATTTTTACGAATTGTTTCTTGATGATGCCAAGCGGGCTGCGCCCTTGCTGAATGTCGCTTTGACCAAACGCAACGGCATGCCGATGTGTGGCGTTCCGCATCACGCTGCGGAGGGCTACATCGCCAAATTGGTGAAAGCAGGGAAGCGAGTGGCGATCGCCGAGCAAACCACCGAGCCGACTCCGGGAAAAATTGTCGAGCGCGAGGTATCGCAAATCATTAGTGCCGGAACGATTGATGATCTGAACCTATTGGATTCTGCAAAATCCAATTACCTGGCCGCAGTGTATCAGGCCAAGGGTCGGTTTGGCCTCGCCTACGTCGAGCATACAACCGGCGAGTTCCGCGTCACGGAGTTTCGCGACGAAGAGAACCTGCGCGACGAACTCGCCAGGCTGCGCCCCAGCGAATTACTGTTCTCTGAAGAGCAGGCAACCACATTTGATCTGTATCAAAATGCCCAGGAGTACGACGGCTATCCGTTCCTGATTGATCAGGCGGAATACACGCTGAAGAACCATTTCTCCGTTCAGTC
>JAHDCN010000077.1 GCA_020629815.1 Verrucomicrobiota bacterium | reverse complement strand
GCAGCAACTGCCTGATCCATTTCCGGAACTTTCTCATTACTCCGGGTTCTCAGGTCTTCGTGCATGTCCCAGCCGCCGGAAATCACTTCGACGACGCGAACGCCATTTTCGACAAGGCGGCGGGCCAGCAAGCAGCCCTGTCCAAGACGGCTTTCTCCGTAGGCGGCTTTGTTGGTTTCACCGGAAATATCGAAGGCATCGAGATCATTACTCTTCAGGAGCTTGTTGGCTTGATTGTAGTATTCGACGTAGGACTGCGGTCCGGAGTATTTGAATTTGTTTACAAACTGAGTGCCCAGTTTTTGTGCCATCTCCATCCGGCGATTGAAGCGCTCATCATCGACGTTTACGGTCGTATTTGGAACGCCACCTGAAGGATCAGCAATCGGCAGAGGGCTCATCGATGGGTCGAGATAACCTGCGTTTGATGTGCTTCGACCGACAACAACGGAATCGGGAAGAATTTCATTCTGTTTACCGAGCAGTTTTTCGGCGAAAGGCCCGATTGTCGGGTGGACAATCGTTGCACGTTTGTTGTAGCCAGTCCGCATGATATACATGCCCTGCTCATGAGCTCCCTGGGTCGAAGTCATGGAATTGATCACGCACATTTTGTCCGCCACCTTGGCCAGATTGGTCAGGTTGTTGCCCAGTTGCATACCATCAACATTGGTGCTGATCGCTTCGGTTGGTCCGGCCACATCGCCCTTTTTCGGGTCAAAGGTATCGAGGTGAGTCATACCTCCTGCGAGGTAAATGTAGATCAGGCTTTTGGCTTTGCCGTTCTCCTGTGCATGGAAGTTTTTCGGCAGAAACGGAACGCTCAGGCTGACCCCGAGGGACAGCTTAGCGGTTCGCTCCATAAAATAACGACGGCTGAGAGAGTCTTTGCCGGCTAGTTCTGCTAAATGAGTCATTTTTTGGTTCTCCTTTGTAAAGGTTTGTCGATTCGAAACGGTTATTGGATGAACAGAAATTCGGGGCTGTTCATCAAAGCCCATGCAAGGTCGGAAATACCATCATCTTCACCGAAGTCTTCCATCATGGTCATGCCCAGTTTGAGCTCATCATCAGTAGGGAAGCGGTTCAGCAAGGTGAAGAAAACACCGCGAACTTTATCGTCCGGGCCATCCAGTTCTTCGAGATCATCTACTATCTTGGAGGAAAGGCCGGTCAGCTGATTGGTGAAGGATCCGTTCATCAGGGCCAAAACCTGAGGAACTGAACCGTCGTAGTTGTGCTCGTCGGTAATCAGGCGATCTGATTGACCAAAGGTATCCAGAACGGATGCAGCTGCCGCAGGCTGTTGCAATTCAGATGCACGAACCATTTCATCAGTCTTATATTGTGGTTCCAAAGAGCCGGCCTCAGAAACGGTAGCCTGTCCCATGCGGCGGCCCCGGTTTGAGTCCCATGCCTGATAACGCTCCCAAATTTGCTCCGGTGAGGTGCTGGCAAAGTCCAAATCCAACAGCGATTTATAGAACGACCCGTCGGCGCCTCTTTTGGAATCCACTTCAGTTCCCTCGGACAGAACCATGAAAGAGTCCCATGTCTGCTCTGCGCGGAGACGGCGAAGAACCGGTCCAGGGAAGTAGTAAGCATCAGCCCAATCTGGCTCCTCCATAGTAGAGAGCGATTGATAGGCACGAGTATTGTAAAGAATACGCATAAACTCGCGAAGGTCGTAGTTGACCCGCTGCATCTCGCGGGTGACATGCTTCAATACTTCGGGCTGAGAAGCGCGACCGATCTGTTCGTCGCTGAAGTCGTTCACTGGAATGATCAGAGCGCGACCAAAAGCGCGGTCCCACATGCGGTTGGCAATCGCCAGAGCAAATCGTGGATTGTCGGGTGCAGTCAACCAGTCAGCGAGCGCTTCGCGGCGTGTTTTGCCGCCCATTTTTGCTGTGGCTCCCAGCAGTGTGCTTGGATCGACTACGTCACCAGGATCTCCGCCTTTCTCAGCGAAGTCGTGGGGAAGAACGGTCTCGAGCGTGTCATTGTCGGCTACATTCCAACCGAGGGCGCTCATATAGTAGTTAAACTGGCGAGCAGATTGTTGATCGTTAAAACGGATTCCTTTCGTGCCGGCGAACTTCCGAACTTCGTCCATCCAGCCTTCGGGTGCGCCAGGGAGGCCGACTTTTGCACCGGACATCATCATTGCCGGTGAACCGTAGCGGCGGGCGGTTCTCTGGGTGTTACCAAAGAAGGCGGCCATTTTGTAGAAATCAATTTGAGTCCACTCCTGAAACGGGTGGTCGTGGCATTGGGCACAGGAAATATCGATGCCCATCATTACCTGACCAAAATTGGCAAACGCATCGAATTCCATGCCGGTGTCACGAAGGATGAAACCAGATGCAGGATTCTGACCAACGTTGCCCTTGGCTGTGATCATTTCGCGAACGATTTGATCATACTTTTTGTTTTCCTTAAGGGATTCCCTCCACCAGTTGATGTAAGGGTCCATCCGAATGCCATTGTTGAAATCGTTCGACGAATTCAACCGATACATATCGGCGAAGTAGTTGAACATGTGGGAAGAAAAGCCGGGAGACAGAAGAAGATCATCGATCAATGCCTGGCGCTTGTCGGCTCGCGCACTTTCTGCGAAAGCAAGGAACTCTTTCCGGGTGGGAATTCGCCCAATGATATCGAGATATACTCTCCGGACGAATAAATCATCCGGCAGAGGATTGTTGAAGCTTTTGTATTTCTGTCCAGTCGCCGGATTGTCCTGCTTTACCAGTTGCTGAGCCAGCAAGCTATCGATCCTTTTGGCGGACAGCATGGTTAGCGTATCGTCACCGATCTTTGCCAGTCTTTCTGCCGCTTCGTGGTCAGCCTTGATGAAGCGGGACTTATCCACGGCAATCTCGCTGCCATTCGGCATCTTAAATTTAAACTTTTCTCCTTCCATTCCGAGGAAGGTTGCATTCATGGATTTACCATCGGTGCTGGTCCATGTCCGGGCATCTGCTGACTGCCAGAGCAGACTCATTCCAGTGGCGACGACAAGTGAAGTTCCTGTGAGGAATCTTCGAAGACGATTGTTCATATGGTCGAGTTGTGAGTTGGTATTGCGGAGTTGAAGAACTGTTCTATGAGGTTGGTATACCAAATAGGGCACAAAGTGTCACGGTTTTTTCCGAAAAGTGAAATTCGCTTTTCGTGCCTTAGAACTTATGGTTTTTGCTCCGGTTGTAAAGGATACAAGAAAGCTTATAATTTGGGATTAACAATTCTTGTTTTCAAAAGCCTTATTTTCACTACCTTCACCTATCGTATGCCCAGCCAGTGGTTTAGAAATTTTTCGTTGTTTATCCTTCTTGGTTGGGGGGCTGTCGACCGGTTGGAGGCGCAGCAGGAATCGGGGCCATTTTCTGAAATTCCGGAGAAGTTTTCCCAACGTCAGGACTCGCTAGGGTTTTTCTGGCAGGTGAATCAGAATGGGGCGCTGACTTCAGGGGAGACTCAATACCTTTCGTCCGGTCTTAAACTCAGCGTTGGTGGAGAGGAATTTACCCCTCAATCAGGCGAATTGCTGGATGAGTCTGCAACCAATGGAGTAGTGGACTTACTTCTTTTAGAGAGTCGCGCCGGGCTGAAAATTCAAAGGTCGATCTGGTTTGATACGGAGCGGAGTGGTTTACGGTTGATTGATCGGATCGAAAATACCGGTAAACAAAACGTCACTATTCCAGTCGATTACAAATCTACTTTTCCCTTCGCCTGGCAGAACCTTCATGGAACCTCGGGTCAAATACTCTCTCGTGATCCAGAGCCGACGCTGGAAGCGGAGGATTTGGGAGTTTTAGTTCGCTTTAGTAAGGCTGATGGAAGGCATGATACTTTACTGGTCGCTTCAGGACCGGGGGAAAACATGAAGCCTTTACTCAGCGTTTCATCAAACTCTCGGGAACTTGGTTTGGGGTATAAGCTGACAATCGCGCCGGGAGAAAGCTCCGTACTAATCCACTGGATATTACAGAGGAATCTGGGTGAGCCGGCAGGTGTGGTCGAGGTAATAAAACCGTTTTTTGAGAGCGGACGACTGCTCGATTCAAGACTGGATTCCGGTTTGATCAGCTCTGTTGTGAATTTTCCCGCCAGCGCTTTTCCCAAAGATGGAGGGGTGCCTGTTCGACTGGACTCTTTGATCGCTTTGAACCGGATGTTGGATTCGAAGGGCATTCACAGAAGGGCCGAGGATTTTTTGCAGGTTTCCGCGAATAACCGCATCACCGCTCAGGTGAATCCCAAGGCCGCTATTACGGTAGTGAATGAACATGTGGGCGAACTGCGTTTCCCGATTACCAGGGTCGCTGCCATTCAAGGGGGAGGTGCTATGGGGAACAACCCGGTTGTATTTCTGCGGGACGGTCAGGCCTTCGGTGGAAATATTGAAGGTGAAAACCTTACCCTGATTAGTGAAGGCGGAAAGGAGACCAAAATTGAAATTTCCGAACTCAACTTGCTTTCATTGAAACTGAACTCTGCTGATGGATCCCGACCGGCTGGGGTGAACCGATTTGTGCAACTTCGTGGTGGATCAGTGATTGGTGTCGCGAACGGGGCGGATGCATCTCTCAAAGTGGCTACTTCCTTCGGGCCGAAGAAACTGATGTTCTCGCAAATAGCGGAGTGGGGCTACCTTAGTGCGGAACATCCTGAATTTGTTGTGGTAATGAAAGATGGTAGTCGGTTTTCGGCCTTCTTTTCGGAGCCAACTTTGACATTCAGTCAGGCAGGAGAAAGGTCTCTTAGCTTGCCTGCCTCCTTGTGCGAGCGATTGTGGGATGTGGAGAGAACCTTCCTTTCTTTGGACAATTCCGTCGATGCCTGGGTATCTCTGGAGGAAGTTCCCGACAGGGTGCGTGGGGAAACTAATATTCTTCTCGCCTCGAATGGTCTTCTATCGGGGGCTCTTTCCGAAGACTTGATCACGTTGGTCGATGAGGGCTCTGCAATTCAGGTGCCTATTCAGGATATCGCATCGATTCAACGCGATTTCGAAGCGGAAGAGGACGGTGTTTTTGTCGTGAAATTGAAAAGTGGAGATGAGATTTCCGGTCAGATTCAGCAGAAAATGCTCACAATTTCCGCATCGGTCGGGGAATGCCGTATTCCGATTGGTAGTCTCTTCTCATACGAAGCAAAAGGAGGGCAGCAGTAATGAGGTTCGCATTTCTGACTCTATTTCTATTTGGCGGCTGCTTATGGGCTGAGGAATTAGTGCCTGCTGCAATGGGCCTGCGAACCGACGGGAAAGGGAATTCCTGGAGTATCGAAGAGAATGGCAGCATTGGCCGAATTGGCAGCACCATGATTAACAGCGGCCTCTCTTTGGAGGTTAACGGAACCAAGTTTGTTCCGGGGCAGCCGCTCATGACCCCGGATGGCGAGGAGTTGGTCATTAACGCAGCTGATCCTTCGGCAAATGGATTGCAGGTGACGAGACGAGTCCGTGTTATGAAGCCGAATGGTGGCTTGCGTTTCCTGGAGATTCTGGAGAACCGTTCTGCTAATCCGATCCGCACCCGTGTCTCCCTGGCGACCAACTTTTCCGGCAACTTTAAGAACTTTGTTACCAATCGAGGGCGGTCTGACGCACTGATTCTTGGCAAATCAGAAAGCGGTATACTCGTCGTTCCCGGTGCATCCCAATCTGCTAAAGCTTTCGTCTTTGGACTTTGTTCAGAATCGGCTGCAAGAAAGCCGACGATTTCAGCGCGGAACCGGTATTCGATGAATTTTCAATATTTTATCGAAATACCACCAGGTGAGACTCGAACCATCGCACATACAGTCGGGCAGGTGGTCATCCCTCAATCTTATGATCGACAGACTTTGCTTCGGGCATTTCGACCATTTCTGATTGATCGCCTACCGGGGCTGGAAGGTTTCGATTTGGCCAATGGCGCTGAGCTCGGCAGCTCTGGTCTTGTGGATATTTCTTTGCAGGGAAGTTTGCAACAGCTCGGAGTAGATGCAGGTGAAAGGGATGTCCTTGCGATCGGCGAGGACACCAGACTCGTCGGCAGGGTTTCGTCTGGAGGCTGGACCTGGAAAAGCAATCTGGGAGAAGGTAGCTCAGAATTGAGTGAAATCGCAGCACTTGCCGGTGGTAACAAAGGATTGAGAAACCAAAGCACCATCTATTTCCGAGACGGAGAAATCCTTTCCGGAGAGCTTGCTGTGGAACAACTCGAATTTTCCAGGGGTTCAGCCAGCAAAATGGAAATCGATCCGGGATCACTGGATCGGCTGGTGATGAAGAGCGATTTGAAGGAAAACCAGTCGGTTGGAAATAAAGGAATGGTCATCACTCACTCTGGTGACCGCCTGGCCATTCCTCTGAACGAAACATTGGAAATTGTCTGTGCCACCGCCTGGGGACCGGTAACTTTTGATATCGAGGACCTGATGATATTGCATCCTCTTGGCGAGGAAACTTCCGGTTACCTGCTGAAGTTGAAAGATGGGAGCCAGCTGCGGGTGTTTCTCCCGGAAAACATCTCTTTTGCCAGTCGCCGACTGGGATCAGTAAGTATCAGTCCTGATATGATTCACAGCATTGTTACACCCTCGGCCGCCAATCGCGATCAGGGCGGATTCCCTTCGTTGCAGGCCACTGCTATTCAGCTGGCTGGAAACCAAACGATTTATGGTAGTGTGAAAACGGAGACGTTGAGTTTGCTCAGCACCAGACAAGTGATTGAGATCACGCCTGGCGAAACCCGCACCTGGAGCCGAGCTGAGGATGGTAGGTTTCGCGTCGAAACATGGGATAGCGGCGTGCTTGAGGGGCAGGTTCGAGAGCCATTACTTGTCGTGGCACACCGGGGTGCAGATTGGCATATTCCTTTTTCCGATATACGGGGAATTCAGAGTGCAGCTCCTTTGCCCGGGGTTGATAAAGCCAAAGAAATTACGGCTCTTTTGACGCAGCTTGGCTCCGACGAATGGCAGGTCAGAGAAAAGGCTACGCGCGAATTGGGCGCATATGGCTACCTTGCCCATCCGCTGCTAAAGCGGGAGTTTCAAAAAACCAATGATCCCGAAGTGCGCCGGAGAATTGATCGGGTGATTCGGGAAACATCGAAATAGCAAAACCGCGTGAGTGCTGATATCCAGGTCTATGAGAATGCTGCCAATCGTGTGAAATCGCGTTTGGGTGCCGTGCGGTTTTGCAACTGGATGCGCAGCAGTCACTGGGTGTTCGGAGGCCTCGCGCTTCTGGCGGTGTTTTTTGTCCGTCACTGGCTTCAATGGACCAGGAACGAATTATGGCTGGTTCTGGGAATCCTTGGCAGTTGGTTGGTCATTGGATGGGTGATCAGCTTTGTTGCTTCCCGGCCCCACTCCAGAAAAGCCCTTTCCATTTTGGATGAAAAAGGCGGATGGAAAGATCAGTTTTCCTCTGCATGGGCCTTCCTGAAAAAAGGCGAAGATGAACAGATTTCCCGTAGAGGTAGAGACGCCCACTTAGCGATTGCTGGAAAGAAATTGCCCGGGGCACTCGCGGAGCTGAAACAGATTCTACCTTTGCCGCAGATGCGCTGGATGTGGATTTTGCCGGTTGTCGCAATCCTGTTCGCCGCCAGTTCACTGTTTCGTCCCGGAATTGACGCTGGCGATCTTTTGCTTACCGACGAAATGCAGAACGCTGCTGCAGAGCAAGGTGATCAGTTAAAAGCGGAGACCGAGCGGGTTAAAAACCTCGATGCCCTGAATGAGGAGGAAAAGAAAGAGCTCGAAAAGCTCCGATCCGAGGTGGATACCGTTGCGGAAGATTTGGCATCTACCGAAGGCCAAACTGCAATGGAAGTATTGGAGGCTCTGGAGTCCCGCGCCAGAGCAGCCGAGAAACTGGCTGAAAAATTAGGAGTGGCCAGCGACGCCTGGGCTTCGGAACAGATGTTGGCTGAAATGTCCAGCCATCCCGATACAGCCGACCTGGCTTTGGCAATCAAAGATAAGCAGGCAGACCCCGCTGCGGACGAGTCGGATCGCATTGCCGGCGTTTTGAATGACAACGAGATAACCCGGGAAACAGGCAATCGATTCAATCTGGCTCTCGAACAGATCATGAAGCAGGCCACCGAAGAGGACGAGACCAAGCCTGTCGGAGAGCGAGTGGGCAATGCTTCCTCTAAAATGCTTCAAAGCTCCCCGAAGACTGCAGCCAGGGAATTCGAAGAACTGGCAAAACACTTTCGTATTGTCCGCGACCGGGAAGAGGCACAGGAAAGGCTGGAAGAACTGGCCAACAAACTGCGTGATGCCGGGAGTGAAATCAGCGGCAGTAAATTGCAGCAGATGAAAAAGCTGGCGCAGAACGATGGTAAACAACCGCCAATGCCGAAAGGTTTGCAGCAGCTCAATGCCAATCCGTTGGCGAATCAAATTCAAAACATGCAGGCACCGCAAATGCCACAGCCGGGACAAATGGGAACTCCTCAGTCTCAGAAAGGGCAGGGGCAGAATCAGGCACCGGTTCCCGGAGCTCAAAATTCACCCAAAGGCGGACAGGCGAAAAGCGGCGGTTTGAAAGCTCCGATTCCCGGGCAGGGACAAAAAGGTAAAGGCGGTGGCCAGGGTATGGCTATGGGCAAGGGGGCAAAAGATGACAAAGGCAAAGGAAAGGGTGGGGGGCTCAGCGCACCGATCCCCGGCATGCCAAATGGCGCACCCGTACCCGGTATGGGACTTGGGGGGCAAGGCAGTGCATCAGCCCAGGGAGCCGGCGGAAACGAAGCTGGCAACGGAACTGCGGAAATGGTCGATAACCAGACCGATGCTGTTAAGGCGACCAAAGATGTAAAAGTGGTAGCGCAAACAAACAAGACCGGTGAATCAACTACCCGCGCAATTCAAGGGCAAGCCCGGACGGAACAAGCAGAGAGAAGTCGCCAGGAGGTGATGGCCGATTTTATGGCGGTTGAGGAACAGGCTTTGGATGGTCAGGCGCTGCCACTGTCGCGACGAAACCACGTGCTCCGCTATTTTTCCGAAATCCGCAACCAGTTCGAGAAAGAAAGCAATAGCGGAAACTGACACCTAACCCTGTTGACTCAATGACCTTACCCTGTTAGGTCACCGAGCATACCCTGTTGAGTCTGCCCAATTTTTATGAAAGAAAACGCCGAGGACCTGGAGAAAGATCTCGATCGATTCCGAAACAAATTTCACCAACTGAAGGATGAGATTCAAAAGGCCGTGGTAGGGAACGATGCTCTTTTGACCGAAACATTGGTGGCAATTTTCTCGCGTGGTCACGTGTTGCTCGAAGGCGTTCCCGGTCTGGGGAAAACCTATCTGGTGAACACTTTGGGCAAGGTGATGGGGCTGCAACCAGGCCGGATTCAGTGTACACCCGACCTGATGCCTGCTGATATTCTGGGCACTCATATCGTGAACGAAAACGAGGATGGTCGCCGGGTAATGAATTTTGAAAAAGGCCCGGTTTTTGCGAACCTGATTTTGGTTGATGAGGTGAATCGTGCGACGCCGAAAACACAAGCAGCTCTCCTCGAAGTGATGCAGGAAGGCTCAGTGACAGCCGGCGGTGAAACAATGGTTCTTCCTCAGCCATTTTTTGTGATGGCGACCCAAAACCCAATGGAGATGGAAGGGACCTATCCGTTGCCCGAGGCACAGGCCGATCGTTTCATTTTTAAAATCAAAGTGCCATTTCCAGATAAGGAAACGCTGGTCGAGATTTCCCGTAGAACTTCCGGATTTGCGCAGCCTGAGTTGAAAGAAGTGATCTCCTCGGAGGAGTTAGGCGAGTTCCAAAAGATTCTTACCGAAGTCGCAGTGGCCGACCATATCACGGAATATGCCGCTGCGTTGATTCTCGCAACACACCCCGATCAGGAAAGCCCGCTCGAGCCTGTGGAACGCTACGTCAGCTACGGAGCAAGTCCGCGCGGGTTGCAGGCCCTTGTCAGAGGAGCGCGCGTATTGGCTGCCTTGGATGAGAGAGCTGCTGTTTCAACAGATGATATCAAACAAATTGCTCTCTCTGCTTTGCGCCACCGGGTGATTCTGAACTTCCAGGGCGAAGCAGAAAATCGGGACATCGATGAACTGGTAAAAGAAATCATCGATTCAGTGCCCACGCCGGGCGCATAAGAGTTGTTATTGATATCTGGCTTTAACTTCCTGAGATAGGTTGGATTTTTGAATCCAGTCTTTCACGTAGGCTTCGTCGTCCAGCGTCATCCAGTCTTCCAGAAGCTGATTCACGGTTTCTGAGCGAAGTTCATTATTGGAAATAGTTGATGCCCAATTGACGGCCCCTTGAGGGTCCATATCAATAATCGAGTTGCTAAAAGTCGAGAGTACTTCGTCCAACCTGTCACCGGATTCCTGAGAGTTCAGCCACTCGGCTGCACCGGCTGGATTGTTGCTGCTCCAGTTCAGCATGACTTCCTCAATTACTCGCTGTCTGGTTTGCTGATTTTCAATGTTCTGGATGCCCCAACCCAGAGCGTCACCAGGTGCGTGTTCGGACCAGCCCATAGCAACTCCGTATTCGCTAAACTGTTTTGCCTGCGGATCCTGTAAGCCAGCTGCCCATGCCGATGCTGCGTTTGGATCTGTCATTCCCCATTCGCTGCCGATCTGCAGGTGAGTCACCGCCACGAGGTCTTCATTTTGCAAGGTGCCAGCCCAGTTTGCTGCAGCCTGAGGGTCGCGGCTGCCCCATTGGCTGGCGATATTCATGATAAACTCGTCGCCGTAGTCGTTTTCCTGCATCTTCATCCCTGCCTCAGCGGCAGCCATTGGGTCTACGGCTGCCCAGCCATCGGCTAAAGCATCCATCACACC
>JAHDCN010000076.1:2669-10857 GCA_020629815.1 Verrucomicrobiota bacterium | reverse complement strand
CTCCTTCTTCTCCTTCTTCTCCTTCTTCTCCTTCTTCTCCTTCTTCTCCTTCTTCGGAAGACTCCTCGTCTTCCTCTTCCGCCTGCTCATCCAGAGCTTCCCCTTCTCCCTCGGGTTCGAAGTCCTCTTCCTCCGGAATTTGCCCAACTTCTTCCGATTCCGGGCTTACCAATCCGAGTGCAGCGCGATCCTCAGGTTCAACAAAAATCGTGTCGTCATAGCCATCGTTGGAAAAGAAGCGATCTTCGTCGCTAATAGATTCGGCTACCTCTGCTGAGGCTTCATCAGCTTCATCTTCTTTGCTTGGCTCTTGCCCTTCCTCCTCAACTGAAGAAGCCTCATCTGGAGAAATCTCCTGCTCAGTAATGAATATTTTCGGCGCCTCGCCAACTGCAGCAGGAGAATCTTCCAGCTCGTCTTCCGGTTCTGTTTCCTCTACATCCTGAGACTCCGTTGCAGCCTCTTCCGTTTCCGAAACTACGGCCGGCTCCGCCGATGCCTCGCCCTCAGGCGACTTAGCCTCAACCGCATCAATCTCCTCACGCGCCCACGAAGGAAGCCCGTCCGCGTCCATATCCCTGCGCACGACAAAATTTTTCGGCTCTTCCGCCAACTGATCCGGCAATGTCTCCGGCTCTGCCTGCAATTCATCAACCGTAGCAGCAGAGGAGGTGGCGTTCCCGCTTGCACTATCACTCATTTGTTTCTAAAAAGGGGCAGGTTTCTAAATATCTCTGATTTATGAGCAATCGCAAACTGAACATCCTGTCACTTTCTGTCATATTCTCATCTTTGATAATCACTCCTGCGAATTTGTTGGCGCAGGATTCCACCAACTTTCCGACCATTGGAGAAATCGTGGAGAATGATCCCGGGATTTGGGATGTTCTGGATAAAAACGCCAAGATTGAGGTGCTAACTTCCGGCTTTCTCTGGGCGGAAGGCCCCGTATGGGTTCCCGAGAAGGAGCATTCCTTCGGCGGATACATTCTCTTTTCCGATATCCCGAACAATCGAGTCGTCCGCTGGGATGAAGGAAAAGGTGCACACACATGGCTGAAGCCATCCGGCTACAGCGGCCCGGGCCAATATGGCGGCGAACCTGGCTGCAACGGCCTTCTCCTTGATAAAAAGGGGCAACTCATTTCCTGCGAACACGGCGACCGTCGGCTCTCTTTGCTTACCAAGAACGGGGGCAAGCGAACCATCGTCGATAATTACCAGGGCAAGCGACTCAACAGCCCAAATGACGCCTGCCTCTACAAAGACGGGGAGACAATTTATTTCACGGATCCCCCCTACGGTCTGCCCAAACGCTACGATGATCCACGACGTGAGCTGGACTGGTGCGGAGTATACCGTGTCGGAAAAGACGGCAAGGCAACGCTTCTCACCAAGGAAATGACTCGCCCCAATGGCATCGCGTTTTCTCCCGATTTCAAAACGCTCTACGTCGCTCAGTCTGATCCGAAGGCTGCCATTTGGAAATCTTTCCCGGTGAAAGAGGATGGCACCCTCGGAAAAGGGAAACTCTTTTTCGACGCGACAGAGAATTTTAAAAACGGGCTTCCCGGGCTACCCGACGGATTGAAAGTCGACAGCAACGGCAACATCTGGGCAACCGGGCCAGGCGGAGTCTACATTTTCACCCCGAAAGGCAAACTCCTCGGACGAATTTCTACCGGCGAAAAGACAGCGAACTGCGGTTGGGGTAACGACGGCTCCGTTCTCTACCTGACGGCTGACATGTATCTCTGCCGCATCCAGACCACTGCTAAAGGCGCAGGCTGGTGACCAAATTAGGTCCTGATTAGGATTGCCAGAAGCTGCGAAATTTTGCTATCCTCCGCCTCATGAGAAAGGGGCGCACGAGACTGGGTTGGAAACGACTCTGCACGAGAGGGTTTTCCCTCTTTGAGCTGATCATTGTGATTGGTTTGCTCAGTTTGCTTATTGCTTTCTCCACGCCCTCTCTGCTTACGCTGCGCAGCTCGAGCCTACAAGCATCAGGAAGGGAGTTTGCGGACTTCTTGAATTACTGCCGCAGTGAAGCGATTCAAAAAAGGACGGCGATCCGCGTAGGTGTCGTTACCAAATCCAACGAAAAATCGGAGGAGTTCCGTGCCTACGCCGCATGGCGGTGGGACAAGTCATCGAAAGGCTTTCAGCCAATGACGAAGTTTCACTTCCTGCCACAAGCCTTGACGTTTGAAGCTAGTCGACCTCAATACTGGAAACAAACGAGCTACGCACGAGACGAACCGTCAATTCTTCGGGGAGATTACGTTTTGGAAAACGAAATCGGTGAATTTGTGGATGAGAACATTCCACTAAAGCGAAAACGGCGTATTCGCTTTCTACAATTTTCACCGGCAGGAAGAGCATCTATCACCGAAGGATCACGCCGAAACCTTCAACTGGCGATGCGGGAGGGCGAAACATTTCCTGCTCCGACAGAACTGAAGAACTGGGTGCATTTCTCAGTCGATACGTTAACCGGCCGCACCCGAATTTACCGCCCATGAGGAGATCGAAGACAACTCATTCTGCCAACGCCGGTTTTTCTCTTGTGGAGGTAATGCTGGCCCTGTCGATTGCCAGCGTGGCTCTATTGTCTCTTATTACACTGCTTCCGCAGAGCATGGAATCGGTTCGGGACAGTATTGACCAAACCGCTCTCGGCACTCTGGTCGAAGATGTTCATGAGCGGCTGAAAGGCAGCGAACTGCAGGAAGGTGTCCTGCCATTAAGTCCTTTATTCTACGATTCCAGTGGAACCCATATTCCTGATGATCCAGACACTGCAGAAGGCATAAATCCGTCTTCAACGGCAAGGGAGAAGTTTTTCCGCGTAGAAGCAAAACTGGTTCTGGCACCATCTTCTTCACCGGGATTGCCCGCCACTCATGCGATACAAACATCGATATTCTGGCCTGTCGATTTGGATGGGAACCCAATTGGGTCGGACTTACCCAAATCGACTCTCACCTATCGAGTCGCTTCGTTGACAGGGCCTGAATGGAACGAAATCGATCCCAATTTTGTACCAAAAATTGAATACTGAAGAACAGAGACTGAGCGCGGCAATCCCGCCCATAGGTCAGGAGGGTTTCAGCCTCTTGGAACTTTTGGTGTCGATTTCTATCCTGTCTGTATTGATGCTTTTGCTATTCTCCTCTGTTTCTTCGGTCTCGAATTTCTGGATTGAAGGGGAGCGCAAAATTCAGGGAAATCAACGCGCCCGCGCAGCACTTGAGTTACTCTCACGCGAAGTCACCCCGGCAGTAGTCGATACCCGCATGCAATTCGTTATTGGACCAGGCTCGGATCTCGGAGGGTCCGGAGCCCAATTTGTACCGGAAGACTCACCGTATGCATTATGGATGGCCCCCATTGGCAAGAATGGGGAACTTCGCTGTTGTGGGTTTTTCCTCAGCCGAAATACAGAAACAGAAAAATACCGCCTCAAGCGCATCTTCGTCGAAAGCGAAAACCCTCATGGCTACTTTCCCAATGT
Organism: Verrucomicrobiota bacterium; assembly: GCA_020629815.1. GTDB lineage: Bacteria > Verrucomicrobiota > Verrucomicrobiia > Verrucomicrobiales > DEV007 > Arctic95D-9. Next base: position 7,340 of record JAHDCN010000076.1, on the reverse strand, counting down.
TTTCGAGGCAGGGGCAGACAAGAGCACAAAATTTCGAACCAGCCCGACTGACTCCGACTGGTTTATCAAAAATTGGGATCAACAGGCTCTGAATGAAAACTATTCTGAGGGTGAACGCAGCGTCGTTTCTACCGTTGCCGATGGAGTAATCGCACTATGGATTCAGGGCTTCGATATTCTCGGCAATCCAATCCCTCACCTCTCGAAGTCGAAAAACCATCCTAATAGTGATCTACACTTCAACTCAGCCGCTTTTTTCCACATGGCTACTTCCGTGCCATTTGATGACGGGGAATCTTTTGTATATCTGGCCGAGACAGATTTCACCATGAAAGCTCACCGTCTGCCGGCAGAGTTGGAAATCACCATTGTGACAGTGGGAGATGCCGCAACCGCTCGTTTCGCTGAGATCCCACCTCCTGAGAACATTTTCCGCGACAACGGCAGTATGGACGTAGAAAAATCCCTCAACCAATTCCTGCAAGCTCTGGAGCAGGCAGAAATCCCCTACCCCGAAACTTATTCAGTTAGAACGAAACTCGTGAACGGAGGGTAACATGAAAAGACCGATTTTTTGGAAGAAACAGAAAAGAGCTATTGCTCTGATTACTGTGCTATTGCTGGTTTCGCTGCTGGCGATACTGATTCTCTCTATTTTTGTTACATCCAACACGGAGCACCGGGCATCTATCTCGTACGCAGACACACAGAGGGCTAAGGTAGTAGCTCAGGGAGCCTTGGCGCACGCAGTTGAAACGCTTCGAGTCAGTATACCTTCACCTGCTGGGATCGACAAAACAGCCGAAACGGCAGAGGCGAAAAACTGGGCGATCAATCCCGGTCGGCTCACCGTGTTTGACGACAAAGGGAATGAGACCTTTACCGACCTTCATACAGGAGCAGCAGAAGTTTCGCCGACAGATACGAATGATCCCGATGTGCACTCGGTCGATTTGAATGAGCCTATACCGGGAAAAGAAGAGCCCACGATCACCTATCAGTTAAATGAGCAGGGCTTGAGCGATCCAGAAGCCGAGCCACCACCGATGCGAGTGAAGTGGGTAAACTCCCTTCATGACCCTACCGAGCCGGCCAGCAAAGTGAATCCAATTATTGCCAGACATGCCTTTTGGATTGATGACGAATCGGGAAAGCTCAATTTCAACACAGCTCTGGGAAAACCAACCAAAGACAATGATCCAGAAGGCTTTCACAGACAAAACGAGCTCGGTATGATGCCGGCTCTATTTCGTCAGGGAGCAGGCGACGTGGAGTACAATCTTGAAAGTGACGACCGGGAATGGGGACTCGGAAAGCTCCGGTCAGTCAATCTCGATGTGCTTTTTCCAAAGCCTTCTCAGTTAGATAAGGACAGTTTGATTGGACACACCTTTCTCCGTGGCTTCTCAAGATATCCGGAGGCGATTCTGAATCATGTAGACATGACCGACCGTGAGAAATTCGACTGGTGGCATCAGAATAAGTATCAACTCACCTTCTACAGCCGGTCACCGGAGTTCAATGCTTTCGGAAGACCCCGGTTCACAACGACCAATATCCCCCTATCCCTCGAAGGTGGTCCCAATTACCAGATGCCGTTTCTCTTTAAGCCCGAAGTCGATCCAGAAACTCCGGAAGAAGAAATTGAAGGCGTACTTCATCTTCACAGTTTGCTCGGTTCAATGGGCTTTACTCACGGCATTTGGGATGGAGAAGATGAAGGCGGAGTACATGCGGCAAATTTGGTAAATCGCTATCAGGCTGAAATGATGATGCGTTATTTAGGGCGTGAATATCCCGGCTTTGAATCGGAAGGCTCTTTCATCGACAAATATGGTGATGCTGAAGCTGCTCAAATCACGCTCAACCTTTTAAATATGGCCCGCTTTGCAACCACAACGATGTCGAACAACTGGAACAACTACTCCAGAGATCTCGCATTGCGGAGCACGTCAGTTTTGTATTCTCCCCACTCCAAAGAACGCCCTAGACAGCAACCTGAAAAACACTACTGGCGCTTCGATCCGGGATCTGGAGAGGAGGCAGGAAAGTTCCTTGGTAAAGATGAAGAAACCACAGCAAATACCATTTTAATGATTCCACAGACTCCTGGCCCTCACATAACGGAAGTTAGAATGGTGTTCCGAACTTTTCCTGCGCGAGAGTCCCCGCCACCACTTCCTGAGGAAGAGAACTTTAAAGACAACCCCATTCACAAAGGTAAAATTATTCCCGGTAAGAAATGGCTAGGGTTTCGATATGAAGTCGAATATTACGCCCACGGTGTCGGACCGAACATTCGGATGAATCAGTTCCCTTTCAAAGTGGACTACTTATCTTTGGAGCTGTCGGGCGGGTCGTCCTTTACTCAGGAATTGGGAGTAACGTCTCCTGACCAAATTCCCCGCATTCGTCGCTTTACTCCACAAGATTGGAATTTTGATCTCCGCAAGAGGATGTTTCGATACGATGCGGATGGAAATAAAATCGTCGATGAAAACGGTCGACCGAGAATTAGAAGACCGGTAAATCGGCGCCACCTCGGTTCACTTCAGGCTAGGGCTGGAAGGAGAAATCGAATCCACTCCTATGACCCCAATTTGGAGGATGAAGAACAGAAGTTCCGAAAAATAATCACCACTCCTTGGCGCTATGTAGGATTGAACAAAAGTTGGCTTGGAAACCCAGAAGACCCCAAACCTCAGCCGAACGACCACCCAGGACGTTTTTCGACCGAGAGTTCATCAAAAATTTCAATCAAATTCCGGGGAGGTATGGGTGTTTCCCCTGCCGGTAGCAGACCACGACAGATGATCCCTTTAGGTGAGACATCAGATGATGTTTTGGAGGGAGAAGTTCAGGTCAATTTTTCCTCTAATGAACCTATTTCAATTTCCTGGCAAATTGAAGACCCAAGACTAAGCGGTTCCAAATCCCAATGGTGGGTTGATTCTCCGGGCGACAATTCAGCGGGCACGATGGGACGTCCCAACGAAAGAGAGGGCGAAATTGTTGAGCCTGAGGAAGACTCCAGCGAAAAAAGCAAATTCCGCTACATTCAAAGGGGGCCCGGCCAACTTGCCGGATACCGAATCAATCGCCCCGACGAATACAACTCCCGCAGCAGAATCTCTTCAAAGGGCTTTTGGTCAATGATTCATACGGGTATCCAGAATGAGGAGCCATGGAGAACATTGCGTCTTTCTCCAAGTGGAGCGGGTGAACCAACTGGACTTCCAGATTGGCTACTGCTGGATTTGATCGGTGGCACCTACCCTCTGCAGCACGACCAATGGAGAATCAATTCGACTCTCCCCGATGAATTTTCGACTGTTTCCTACATGCACAGCACCACTGGTGCGATCAATATTAACACCAAAACGTATCCTGATGACTCGCCTTATTTTCAGGCCCCTGAGAGGACGAAGCCAGTAGAAGCAGTCTTCAAAAACCTGCGAAGTGACGAGTCTGTTGAAAGCTTTGTTTCTGCACTCAGTGCGGCTCAAAAAGAAAATTTCTTCCGATACGTAGGGGAAATTTCCGAAGTGGAAGGCTACCAAAAAGGTCCCGATTCCACCCAGTTTGAAAACGAAGAATATCTTCGCAATATGATCGGTTGCCTGACCACTAAGTCGAATACATTCGGAGTCTGGGGTGTCGGCCAGGTCATCAAGAAAACGCCTGGAAACGAGCAGTGGGACAGATTTGAGGACGGTGATCTCGTCCAAGGGGAGAAACGCTTTTTCGCTATCGTCGAGCGCTACATTTGGCCGGGTAAAGACGGTGTTCCCGGAAATGCCCATGTTAATTCTCAGGGAGTCTGGGACAGGCATGCGAAGCAACGCCAGGACATCGTAGCAGACGGATCAATAACTGATCGCCTTTTCCAGCTGCCGGGCTCGCCGCCTACCTGGAAGCAAGGTAATCAACAGCGCCTTCGATTGGACCTTCAAGGAACTTATCCTGAATACGATGGCCCTCAGGAAGTTTTTATGGATCGTTACGCAGCTAAAACCCTCGGTAATGTCAAATGGACTCACAGCCCCCTGGAAGAAGCCTACAACCCTCCGCAGCCGGCGATAAAATATAAAGTCGTCTACCTAAAATATCTCGACGAATGAAATCTACCATTGCAGCACTTTTGTTTACCTTCACATTTTCAATTGGTTTTTCTCAGGAAGCTGAACGGGGAATTTTACCACTGAATCCGGAATTGCTTCTCAAATCATTACCCGCAGCTCCAGAGGGCTGGAAGCTTGAAAAATCCAGAGGCTGGAATGATCGGGCTCCACACTGGCTGGAATCCTGGGCAATTAGAGAGTATCAAAAGATCGAAGTAGATTCTGACTCTGAAAAGCCGGAGCAAACTCGGATCACCCTTCTCGATACCGCCAAACAGCCGGGAGGTGAACTGGACTACTTTCAGGATTTCCAACCCGGCAAAGTTCAAGGCGAGCCGATTGAATATCTTTATCTTAATAGCCACCCAGCCTTCATTATTCGAAAGGAGAAAGGAGTTCAAGCCAATATGCTCATCGATAATCGATATATTCTATCGATCGAACTCACTCACCAAAAGCAGCGCAAATTGGCTGACTGGTACAAAGCGTTCCAACGGAATCAGCTCAAAAAATTATCTTCGGAAAATAAGCTACCGCTCCCTGAAGATTT
>JAHDCN010000076.1:0-2569 GCA_020629815.1 Verrucomicrobiota bacterium | reverse complement strand
ACATATTCCTCACGCCGCTTTTGCTCTTCCAGCTTTTTCTTCTCTCTATCGATTTCCCGCAGCCTGTCTTTCTCAGCCTTTTCTTTGGCTGCAGCGATCTCCTGCTTCTTTTTCAGAGCTTCCTCTTCCGCTTTTTTCCGCGCTTTTACCGCATCGTCCTTCTTCTTCTGAGCCAACTCTTTCGCTTTGCGGGCTTCAGCCTCTTTGGCTCGCTCCGCAGCTGCTTCTTTCCATTTCGTAACCCATTCCGGAGTCTCCCCTTGCTTCTTAGCCGCAGTAGAGGAAGAAATTTTTTTCTTGGTAGAAGAGCCGGTCTTAGATGCCTCAGGCTTACTGAAGAGGCCAGCGCTCTCGTCTACGGTGCAAGATGTTAGTGAAAACCCTGCAAAAAGACAGCCTGCTATCACGGCGGAGGAAAGTCGGAATTTCATCGAAAAGTAGTGTGAAAATTTGGTCGTCAGAAAAGCAATATCAGAGCCATCCGTCAACGCAATTATCGCGGAAATATCTAAGATTTTTGGCACAGAAACGTCACCTTTTCCACATTTTTCATATTACTTAATAATGTAGATCCACAAATAATCCTTGTTACTCCCCTACGATCGACAGCGAAATCTTTCGAGTATGAGGCGCTCTTCGGTGCTCAAAAACGAAGATTCCCTGCCAGGTTCCGAGGGTCGGACGGCCATTGATCACTGGAATAGTCTCACAGCTTCGGGTGAGAGCCATCCGCAAGTGACTTGGGCTGTCATCCGGACCCTCATAGGTATGAACCAGAAAGGGCAGATCTTCCGGGACCAAGTGATCAAAAAAGGCATGCAGGTCCGTTCTCGCAAGCCGGTCTGCGTTTTCCATGATTACAAGACTGGCGCTGGTATGCTGAAGAAATACCGTCACCTGTCCCGATTGAATTCCGGAATCAGCTACGAAACTGACCACTTCCTGCGTGATCTCGTAGGTTCCCTTGCCTGAGGTAGGAACGGTAAACTGGTGAGTGGATGCCGTGCTCATTGCTAACCGGCAGCTACTTTTCGGAGAATTCTACTCCGATCATAAATCCAATGATTCAGCGGCGAAATCAGCTGAGCCACCAAAGTGAAAGTAAGAAGAAACTCTCGAAGCTCCCCTCGTTTTCCTGTTCCGACCAGCCACTCGGTAATCACAATGACTGCAATCCAAATAAAGACATAGTGCTTCCGGGGCAGTGGAATACCAATTCTATCCACAAACGCTCGAAACCGGGCACTTCGCTCACAACTGATTGGTATTATGATGAGGTAAATCAGCAGAATTACACCCAGCAATTTACTGAAAACTAATTTGTTGATGCTGACTCCACCAATCACCAGGTTGTGCAAATTCATTTCCCCCTGCTTGTTGTGCAGCCCGGGAGAAACCTCGCCTCCTTTTTTGAAAGCCTCTGGTGTTTCCAAGCCAAAAATCCGCTGGCCCCAGGAAATTTCCTCCCCTGCACCAAACAGGAAAACGAACGCAGCTCCAAATGTGACGAGGATAAAAGGAAGAGGTCGAATCTTTCGAAGCGCAAGCCCACGCCTCAGCATCAGGATGCAGGCTGCTAAAAGCGCAATCACAGTGAGCCACTCAATCCATCCATCTTCTCTTACATAGGTTTCGGTAAAATATTCGGGAGCCACGTGCGAAATCACGAGTCCTACCAGTCCCAAAACAGCACCAATTCCGAGAATAATCTTCTCCAGTAAAGTCATTCCAATTCTACAGTCGCATTAGAACCAAATCACCATTCGGAAGCAACTGGTTTCGGAAAAAATGAGACAAAAAGACAAATACCTGCAGTGAAAAATGCCGATGCATCAATCAGATAGTCCCAGGCATTAGTCGATTCGAGAAGCCCGAGGCCATAAGCACAAGCTGACAGCATCAACCAAAGTCCGGTTACCCGATACCCAGCCAACGCGAGAAGCCCTCCCAGCACAGGAATCACCCAACCAAACAAGATGAAATTCCCGAACCCAAACCGATAAAAATCGGCAAGCGGAGCGCCGAAAGACGCAGGATATACCAGTGAACCAGCCAACAAAATCAATCCACAAAACAAACGCAGATCCAGACCGGTTACCAACCATCGCTCAGTAGAAAAGCGCCAGGCGCCGACAACCAAAAGAATCCAGCTTGCGATACTCAACTCCCCCATCCAGCTCCGAAGGTAATAAGCAGGGTTGTAAGCGTCCGGCAGCAGGAAGAGCGCAGTACCCAGGGTAAACCCGACAATCCCGGATTTCGGCTTGTTTTTCCAAATCAAGCGAAAGAGGAAAGCCAAGCTAACCGCGACCAGAAACGCATACCCCGCCCAACTAAAAATCGCGATACTCAGCTTCGCCTCCCTTCCCTTACCAACTTTCGAAGATGAGGCATACCGAAACGAACATGTCGAATCTCCTTGCGGTTCCACGTATACAACAAATGAATCAAGCCGTCACTGCCCGCTAGTAGGAAGGGATAGCCATACTTCAGGCTATCATCAAACTCTTCGTCAGAAGGCTTAGTCACCGGCATCTCAAGATCAAACACTTTGGACCAGCTTTGCCCT
>JAHDCN010000075.1:5008-10867 GCA_020629815.1 Verrucomicrobiota bacterium | reverse complement strand
TTTTCCAAGTTCCCGCGGCAGTATTAATAACCGCCCCGAGAATAGCCAAATTCGAAATGCCCTTCTGAATCTTTTTTCGTGAAAACGTCTCAAAGGGCTCTATTGCATTATCGCAGATACCAAGCGGGGAGAGGGAATACTTCAAGCTCTTGATGATAATGTTAACTCGTGATTCAGGGCGCGAGTTGGCTTTATTTCGAAAAAAGTTCACTTTTTCTGTAATAATTCTTCACTAGCCTGCAATACAGCAGTGAAGTGAAGGACGACCAGATCAAACAGCTTACGCTTGAGTGGACCAAGGCCCAACCGGCAGTGGGGCGGTTCATTCGTAGCTTCATTCTGAATCCTGACGATGCTCAGGATATTCTTCAGGAGGTCGCCCTGTCGGTCGTGGACAGCTTCGACAAATACGATTCCAGCCGCCCTTTTGAAGGCTGGGCGATTGGCATTGCGCGGAATCGTTTGAGAGCACATCTGCGCAAGGTCTACCAAAAGAGGGAACTCAATCTTGATGATGCGGTGGATCGGGTGGCCGATGCCTTCGAACAACTCACTCCGCAACTCGACGATCGCAAAGAGGCGCTTCGCGACTGTCTGAACCGGGTGCCGAGAGAAACCCGCCGGATTCTGGCCCTACGCTACGACGAGGAATTGAAACCGGCTGCCATTGCCAAAGAAATTTCGCGCAGTCCGAATCATGTGGCGGTGATTCTGCATCGGGCTCGTGGCATATTGAGAAAGTGCATGGAAGGAAAGCTGCACACAAGAGGGGCCAGCGCATGAAGTCGAACGAATTTGAAACGCAGATCAATCGCTTTATCGACGGTGAACTCAACGACACGGAATCCTTTGATTTTCTCCAGGTGGTTGGCAGCAGTGATGACTACGCGCGAAAGTTCGCTGAATCGTCTATTCAACACCAGCATCTCAGCGAGCTGGTGGCTGAAGACGGAATTTCTCTCTCTGGTTCTGCTGGTCGTTCGCGCAGACCACTTCTTTTCGCCATGGCTGCCCTGATATCATCAATCCTGATCTCAGGTTTTTGGTTCGCTGGAAAGAACGATATCATTCCCTCTGCAGTGATTTCTCATGCGGTCGGCGCACACTGGGATGATGCAGGCACTCATGTCCCGGTGGGGCAGGGGATCGAAGAAGGAAGTTATCGGCTCACCTCTGGACTCGTCCGGATTGATTTTCACCATGGCGCTACGATGACGGTGCAAGGCCCAGCCTCGTTCGAAGTGATCAATGATATGCACGTCGCTTTTTCCTCAGGGATCGCCACGTTTCAGGTTCCCGAACCCGCCATCGGTTTCAAGGTCGATACGGCCACAGCGAATATCGTTGATCTAGGTACGGCGTTCGGTATTGACTGTTCCGCAAGCGGCACTCATGTCTCCGTCTTTGAGGGCGAAGTGGCGGTGAGTCAATCAGGCGAAACGGAAACCCTGGTGAAGGAAGGGGAGTCGATTCAGGCGGGTGAGGAAATTGTTCCGGTCACCTATAACACGACGACCTTTGAAAAGGCCTGGCCGCTCAACCTGGGGGTTCTGCAAACGACTGGAAAAATGAAATTTGTCTCTCCGGGGCCGGACTTTACCCCGGGGGCGTTTGAGGACAGTGAGCACATCACCGTTTTCCCGGAGCGCCAGAATGCCAAAGTCCCGAAAGGCCTGGTCGTTGATGTGGTCGATCCAGGAGAGTATCTTAAGATCAGGAAAACCGGGGGCTCTACGGTGAGCAGATCGAAGCGGCTTCGCAGCTACTTGCTTCAGCTTGACCCGGTTGGAATCGCAGCCAAAAGGGATCCCGATAAGTTCCGGGTGCAGGGGCAGATTACCTTCGACAGTCCGATCGCGGGAATCATTGCCAGCCATGACAAACTGCGCAAGACAGACGTGGCCTTCGGGCACCCGGAAGGAATTTACCACGACGGCCCGCGCGGTGTTGAGCCGCCGAGACCCGCCCGGTTGGATCAAGCCGGGCGCGACATAGTCATTCTCACCGCCGATTACCGAACATTAATCGTCGATTTCTCCGCTGCGTCTGCGGTGGATCAGATACGTGTCCTTGTCGAAAACAAAAACAGCAAAGCACCATGAATACCAATCGAAGAACTTTCCTGAAAGGAGCTGGCGTTTCTATCGCGCTGCCTGCTTTCGAGGTTTTCTCAAAAACTCCAGCTACCGGGACTGCCGCAGCGAAGCGATTCGTCTGTGTGGCACCGAACTACGGAGTGTATCCGGGAAACTTCTTTCCCGAACAGACCGGCTCCGATTACGAACTGCCGGAGCTTCTTCAGCCTCTGGCAGAGCATCGAAAAGATTTCACCGTCTTTACCAATCTTGATCATCCTGGTGTTGGTGGCGGGCACGGTTGCTCTAATACCTTTCTCAATGGTCTGGAGCTGAAGGATGCGAAGAACACGAAAAAACTGGAGTCGCTCGATCAGGTGATGGCAGGGGTGCTGGGCAGGGACACCCGGTTTTCTTCCCTGCAGATTGGTTCCGGTGGCACGTCGTGGTCGAAGGCGGGCATTCGCCTGCCGTCCGAACTTTCTCCCGAGCGTTTGTTTAACCAGCTGTTCATTGACGATCCTGACAAGATCAAGAATCAGAACCGGGTGTTTTTCCAGGAGGATGCCAGCATTCTGGATGTCGTCCGCGAGGATGCGAAGCGACTGGAGAAAAAGCTCACTCTAACGGATCGGGACAAGCTCGATGAATTCCTCACTTCGATACGCGGGGTGGAGCAACAGCTGGAGCGCAAAGCCAAGTGGATCGATGTCGCCAAGCCGGAGATGAAAGACTCGGTGATTCGCGGGGACGGCGACGATGTGATTGTCGATCTCACCTATCCCTACAACACCCCGGTAATGTATGATCTCATGATCCTTGCGTTGCAGTCTGATTCGACCCGGGTCATCACCTTTGGTCATCCGGGCGGAAATCGTCTGTTCCCATTTGATGGCATTACAGCTGGCTACCACCAACTGACTCATCACGGCAAACGTCCCGACTACCTCACTCAGCTGACGTCGATTGAAAAATACTACACCTCCCAGTTCTCCCGCTTCCTCTCGCGGATGAAAGAAAGCAAAGATGCTCAGGGAGAATCGTTATTTGATACCACGGCCATTCTCTTTGGCAGTGGCATGGGCAACGCCAGTTCGCACTCCAGTCGAAATTTGCCGATTCTAGTCAGCGGCGGCGGGATGAAACACGGTCAGCATCACCGCTTCGAACGTCACGGACGCGATGGCCGACCGCTCTCGGATCTGTTCGTTACTCTGCTTCAGCAAATGGGGATCGAGAAAGAATCCTTTTCCACCTCGCAGGGCAACCTCAACCACCTGCTGACGTGAGATACCTTCTGTTCATCGCTCTTGCTCTGTCGGTGGCAGATGTCCAGGCAGAAGACGTTCAGGCCTTTCTCAACGAATACTGCATTCGTTGTCATGGTGCCGATAAACAAAAGGCGGATCGGAGATTTGATCAGATCGGCTCTGACCTGACGAATCTCGATACGGCCGAACATTACCAGGAAATTCTCGACCAGCTCAATCTCGCTGAGATGCCGCCGGACGACGAAAAGCAACCGGCTCCCGAGGATCTCGCTGCCATGGTAAAACACCTAACAGCCACCCTGGCGACTGCCCGCGAAGCCGCAGAAGACAATCAAGGCAAAGTGGTGATGCGTCGACTGAACCGCAACGAATACCGCAACACGGTGCGCGATTTGTTTTCCCTGTCGATGGTCGACTTCGATCCGACGCTGACCTTCCCGGAGGATGATACGGTTGAAGGTTTTGATAATAACGGGGAAGGATTGGTGACCTCGGATTACCTGCTGCAAAATTACCTCGAAGCGGCGCGAAAAGTGGCGGACAAAGCGGTTCGTCCAGGGCCTGCTCCCGAGAAAATTCATCTCAACGTTTCCGGGCAGGAGATTCAGGGAAAGGGGCACGGGCATGATCCTGATTTTGCCCGAATCCTGATTAAGGATCGACAGCCTTTGGCAATTGGCAGTCTGCTAAAAAGACGGATCAAAGCGGATGGCGAATATGTGATCCGGATCAAGGCGAAGGCCTACAATCGGAAGTCCCGCTTCGCGGACGAACACCTGCGTTACAATTCAGACGAGCCGATGCGCATGAGCATCAGTATTGCCTCGAAAATATTGGGGCAGACTTCGCAGCGAGTGGTCAAAGAGTTCGATGTGCCCGACGATGAAGCGCCTGTTTTCGAACATCGACTCTGGCTCGACGAAGGCTTCGCGTTTCAGGTTCACTGGGCCAATGGCCCGGATGGCTCACTGAAGCGGATCCTCCGGAAGATTCTCCCGAAGTACACCGATGATGCCATCTATCCATTGCGAAACCCGGTGGAGATGTATGCCGGGGCCGGGCCAGAGCTGCATGTCTACTCGATTGAGATCGAAGGCCCGTTTTACGAACAATGGCCGCTGCCAGGTTTTGAACGCTATTTCCCTGAACCACCGGCGAAGCCAGACATCACCTATCTTGAGGAATCGATGCGACGGCTTGCGGAGCAGGCGTTCCGCCGACCAGTGGATGAGGAGACTCTGGCGCCGTATCTGAATCTCACGGCCCGGTATCTTGAAGAGAATAACGATTTCTGGGCAGCCGCCCGCTATGGCATTCGGGCGATTTTGACCTCGCCTCAATTTCTTTACCTGGTTGAAGACAATGAACAGCAGGGTGGGTTAACCGACTGGGAACTGGCTTCGCGTCTGTCTTATTTTCTCTGGAGCTCCATGCCGGATGGCGAATTATTCGCACTGGCTGTGAAGGGCTCGTTGCGCGAGCCGGAAATTCTCAAGCAGCAAACGGAGCGCATGCTCAAGGACGAACGAGCCGCTGCTTTTGTTGAGAACTTTGCCGGTCAATGGCTGCATCTGAGGAAGCTCGGCGAGATGCCTCCTGACCCGGCGATCAACAAAGCTTACTTCGCTGACAATTTAGAATCGGCGATGAAACAGGAGACTTTCCTGTTCTTTTCCGATTTGCTTTCCAGTAACGGTAGCGTGCTGAATTTTATCGATTCCGACTACACCTTTCTTAATCCGGCTTTGGCGAAGCACTATGGGGTGGACTCGGTGAAAGGCGATGAATTCCAAAAAGTTTCTCTGCCTGCGAATCAACAGCGCGGTGGCTTACTCGGGCACGGAAGCATTCTGACTCTCACCTCGAACGGCGTCGAAACTCAGCCCGTAGTCCGCGGGGTTTGGATTCTGGAGAACCTGCTCGGCACGCCGCCCAATCCGCCACCGCCGGACATCGAACCGCTCGAGCCCGACACGCGGGGAGTCGCGACGATTCGGGATTTAATGGAGAAGCATCGGGAAAATGCGACCTGCTTCGAATGTCATCGGAAGATCGACCCGCTTGGGCTGGCCCTGGAAAACTACGACCACATCGGTGGCTGGCGGGAACGCTACCAGAAGAAAGCGCCTGTCGATGCTACAGGAACATTGCACGATGGCACGGCCATTGAAGGCGCCGTTTCCATCAAGCAATATCTTCTCGATCGCCCGGAACAATTCACTCACTGCCTGACCGAGAAGCTCATGGTTTACGCTTTGGGTCGACGCATGGGTTTCACGGATCGCGACGACATCGACAAGATCGTCGAGGAATCCAGCGCCGAGGGTTACGGCCTTCGCGACCTCATCAAGCGAGTCGTAACTTCTGAACCCTTTCTTTCCAAATAGGCCATGAGACTTCATCTAATAGTTATCTTTACCTCTCTGTTTGCCATGGCTTCCGGGGCAGAGGAACGGCCCAGTTTCATCATTGTATCGGCCAAGTCGTTGCCTGCACCCCTGTTATCCGGAGAG
>JAHDCN010000075.1:0-4908 GCA_020629815.1 Verrucomicrobiota bacterium | reverse complement strand
ATCGTCAGTGGTAACCGGGTCAAAAATCCCGGCAGGCAATGTTGGGACTTGATCGATTTCACCGACTTCGTCCCGACTCTCATGGTTCTCGCTAAATTGCCCGCCCCCGATTGCGACGGAAAGTCCTTCGTGCCCAGCCTGGATCATTCACCCGATCCCTTTTTGAAACGGAACTGGATTCACACACAGGCCGGTGGCAAATGGATGGTCCGTGACTGGGCTAACATCCTGCATCATGACGGCACCTTTCAGAGTATCGATATCGGCAAACTCACTACCTCTCCGATTCGGAATACCGATAAAATTGCACCCCACCGTCTCGAGCGATTGGAGATGTTAGCGGAGCGCCTTCACAATTAACCTCGCTGTTCGCTCGATGAACCAAAGCAGCATCATTCGCCTTTTCCTTTTCGGTGTACTGACTTTCCTGTTCGCTCTGGTGCCAACCGGTTTAGCCAATGCCAAACCCAATATCGTCTTTGTTCTATTCGATGACATGGGTTACGGCGAGCCGACTTGCTATCGTCCCGACAGCCCGTTCAAGACCCCCAACATTGATCGCGTGGCCAAAGAAGGTATTCGCTTTACTGACGCCCATGCATCAGCTGCTAACTGCACCCCGACGAGGTATGGGTTCCTGACCGGGCGCTATCCGCATCGTATCGGGCAGTTTGGAGTGTTGAGCACATTTTCACCACCGCTCATCCCCGAGTCCCGGCTGACAGTTGCTTCCTTCCTGAAACAGAATGGCTACGCCACCGGCTGCATTGGCAAGTGGCATCTCGGGATGAATTGGAATAAGCCGAAAGTAAAAGGGAAAAACAAAACCAAGCCGACCTTGGAGTTGGGCGACAAAATGACCGGTGGCCCGAACGCTATTGGTTTCGACTATTTCTACGGCTTCACCCACGCCAGAAATATCGGTACTATTATCGAGCAGGATACTGTGGTGAAGGAAGTGCAACCGGTGGAAAACCAACCACTCATGGTCGCCCGGGCAGTTGACTACCTCAAACAGCGTTCCGCGATTCAGGACGAGCCATTCTTTCTCTATTTCCCGATGTGCCCACCACATTCACCTGTCGTGCCGGACCCTCAATATGTGGGTAAGGGGGGGAACGCAGGCAAAGGCAAATATGCCGACTGGGTTTTTCAGGGAGATCACATGCTCGGCCAACTCTTGGATACGCTGGATGCCACCGGCCTGTCTGACAATACACTGGTCATCGTTTCAGCAGATAACGGAGCTGCCGGTAGAGACTATCCGCCGCTTCGCGAAAACAAGGCCAGCATTTACGAGGGCGGTCACCGGGAACCTTTTGTGGTAAAGTGGCCGGGTAAGATTGAACCCGGCTCCACCAGCGATCAGATCATTTCGATTACCGATATTTTTGCCACCTGCGCTGAGATCGTCGGCAAAACGCTGCCAGCGAATGCAGCAGAAGACAGTGTCAGTTTTCTCAATTGTTTGTATGGAAAACAGGAAGGGCCGTTTCGGGAAGCCAGCGTGCAGCAAAGTGGCAAAAAGGCATTGGCGATTCGTCAGGGAAAATGGAAGCTGATTGTGCACGGTGACAATACCAGGGAGTTGTTTAATCTGGATTCGGATATTGGAGAGACCACGAACCTCATCGATACCCAACCGGAATTGGCGACCCGTTTGGCTGCGTTGCTACAGAGCTATCTCGACAAAGGACGCTCCACGCCGGGCGAAGCTCAAGAACTGGAGTATCGAATCTCTCTGGAGGAAGTTCGCTACAAGATGAAGACTAAATGAAGAAGTGCTAATAACAGCGTGTTACCAAGTTGTTCATTTGGAATGTTTTGGTCGACTTGTTTCCTTGCAATGGCAGTTGAACCAATGGATTAATGGCGATTCAGAGGCTCCACTCATGAAATCAATTTTTGTATTTTCCACCCTTGCTGCAGCAGCATTGATCGCAACTGCAACCACTGCAGCTGACCGTCCGAATGTCATTCTGATCATGACAGACGACCAGGGATACGGTGACCTCGCTTGTCATGGCAATCCAGTGATCCAGACACCGCATCTCGATCAGCTCCACGCCGAGTCAGTGCGGCTTACCGATTTTCATGTCAGCCCATTTTGCACACCGACACGCGCCGCTCTAATGACTGGGCGTTACCCGGCCAGGACTGGGGCCTATCGCACCTCCAGTGGTCGGACCATGCTGCATACCGATGAGCGCACGATTGCGGAGTTTTTTGCTGAGGCAGGTTATGTCACCGGAATGGTAGGGAAGTGGCATCTCGGAGACAACGCCCCTCACCGACCGCAGGACCGTGGGTTTCAGGATGTGCTTTGGCATCGTTGTGGCGGCATCGGGCAAGCCTCGGACTACTATGGGAATGACTACTTCGACGACACCTACGAACGCAACGGATTATTCGAAAAATTCGAAGGCTATTGCACCGATGTGTTTTTCGCTGAGTCGATGCGCTTCGTCGAACAAAATCAGGACAAACCCTTCTTTCTTTATCTGGCGACCAATGCTCCACACTCGCCGTTTCGGGTGGCTAAAGAATGGTCTGAGCCATACCGCGAAACGGTAAAGTGGCAGTTCGGTCCGGAGTTTTACGGCATGGTCACCAATTTCGATCATAATGTCGGCCTGCTGCGAGAGCATTTGAGAAAACTCGGGCTCGCGGAAAACACCATTTTCATTTTCATGACCGATAACGGCACGGCAAAAGGTAACGGCGGCAAAGGTCTCCAACCGGAAGATGAGTTTCGCGGATTCAATGCCGGAATGCGGGGGCAGAAATCGACCGTCTACGAAGGTGGCCATCGAGTACCGTTTTTTATCCATTGGCCAAAAGGCGGAATGGTAGGGGGAAGAGACGCGACTAACCTATCTGCTCATCTCGATGTCCTACCGACATTGGCAGAGTTGTGTCGGGTGGAACTGCCTGAGGAATTGGCTCTGGATGGAAGTTCCTTTGCCGCGCAGTTGAGGAATCCCGAAGCTCCCGCGCATCGCGACCATGTCGTGGTCCAACTCCAGGGGAGCTCTCATTTCAGCAAACCCGGTGAAAAATGGGCCAGCTCTTGCGTGATCAAAGATCAATGGAGATTGATCGATGGTGAGGCTCTTTATGATTTGGATTCCAATCCGAAACAAACGGTCAATGTAGCCGCTCGGCATCCTCAGGTAGTCGAAGAGCTTCGTGCGCTGTATGAAACGTTTTGGTCGGAGGTATCGCCACGCATGACACCAGTCTCAATCGATCTCGGAAACAAAACCGAGAACCCTACCGTTCTTTGTTCGCAGGATTGGTACATGGCGACTGGCAATCCGCCCTGGAACTTTGGCGAGATCAATCAACTGCGCCGGGTCACGGCCCCCTGGAAGGTCGATGTGAAACACGCGGGAACGTATCGTTTTAAGCTGCGTCAGTTCCCTGCAGAGGCAAAGCGTCCCGTAAGAGGAGTGAGTGCGAAAATTAGAATTGCCGGTATGGAAAAGGAAGCCAAGGTTTTACCTGATGCTCCATTCATTCAATTCGAGATCCACTTAACCGCAGGAAAGACGGAGCTGGAAACCTGGATATATGATGACGCAGGGGAAGCTGGCGGTGCTTATTTTACTGAGGTGGAGTGGTTGGAGTAAGAATCCGATATGGTTTAGGTGACCTTCACACAAGGTCAGTTGCCAAACAGTGGAGCAGGCCGCACTATCTAGGTATGAATTTCTTGAAGCTTTTTGTACTGTTAGCGGTGAGTTCCTGCCTACTCCTCGCTCCGCTAGCGGAGGCACAAAACGGCAAAGGAAAAGGTAAGGGGAGTTTGCGAAGTGCAGAAGTCCGGGGGAATTACCGGGCCGAGATCTTTACCGCTCCTGCTGAGATTGCCGACACTTTCGAAAGCCTGATGCCGAGGGCGATGTTGTACCAGCCCGTGAAAACCGATCAGAAGAAGCTGCCGCTTTTGATTTCGCTCCACGGCTCGGGAGGAGGCCAGAGAGATATTGAAAAGAAAGGTAAATGGACTGGAACAATCAGGAGCCTACTCGATCCCGAAAACCAAAAATTCCAATGTCTCTTGCTGGTTCCTCAAAGCAAAGGAACGTGGCATCCCGCATCGCTGGAGAAAATGCTGACTGTCGTTCTGAAGGCACATCCAGAGGTCGATACCAATCGGATTTATTGCATCGGCTACAGCATGGGCGGCAAAGGCACCTGGGAATGGGCGATGCATCAACCCGACCGGTTTGCAGCCATTATGCCGAAAGGCTTTATACCAGATCTAAGCAAGGCTGAGGAAATGGTGGAGCTTCCGATTTGGGCAATGGTCGGAGACAAGGATTCGAAAGCCAGAGTCGAGGGCATTCCAGCGATGGAAAAGAAACTGAAAGAGCTCGGTTCGACTCAGGTGAAGATCACCGTCTTCCCGGGAGAAAATCACAGCAGCACTCCGGGGGCGGTGAAAAAGCTTGAAGGCTTGTATGAATGGATGTTTAGCCATTCGAAAAAGTAATATTTGGCATTCGGCATAGAAGATTCCGCTGTTTTTTTGCAACCTGTTGTACGACTACGAAAGTAGTCCAAGATCGGAAAGGCTTTTCCGAATCATCACTCGCTCAGTCTTTTGAAAGCGCTCGAAAGGGGGTGCCATGGCGTCATCGCAGATGCCAAGCAGGGAGAGGGAACACTTCAAGCCCTTGATGATTGCAGATCCGTGGCTGCCGACTGTGTAGAGTGACTCAGTTAGCGACAGAACTGTATTGCTAAGTTCGCGAACAGAATCGAGATCGTTGTCGAGGGCAGCATTGTATAGATCTACATAGAGCCGTGGGTACAGATTGGCTCCTCCATTCACCCCACCGTGCCCACCGGCAAGCGTTGCCTCGGCGAGAATCTCTTCGGGACCGACAAGTAACGACCAGT
>JAHDCN010000565.1 GCA_020629815.1 Verrucomicrobiota bacterium | reverse complement strand
CTTTTTCACCACACTCTTCACACTCCCCTTGGCCAGGCGACTTTCGATTTCCTCGCCTGCTTTCAGCTTGGACGCATCGGTGATCGGATTGCCGTTTACATCAAGAGTCATCGAAAACCCGCGCTGAAGAACGGAATCTGGGCTCAGTGATTCAGCGACGTGTTGCCACTCGCTCAACCGACTGCGCCACTGCTCCATCCGATGTTCCACTGCCTGGATGGAGGCCGCCTGATATTCCGCCAAACGATCACGCCGCATCTGCAGCTTCTGGTCCCAGTCAATCGCACGCAGCAACTCACGGGCGATGTGAAATCGATTCCGGGACTGCTCCATTTGAGCCAACACAATTTGATCCAACTTCTCCCGAAGGAAATCGAGCGTCTGCGCTTCGGTGCGCAATTTTCTTCCCGGCTCATGGGCCTGGAGTTCGCGATGCAGGGATTGCAAATGTCGCTGCAAAAAGGCAAAGCGATTGCCGACCGCATTTTCCATCGCCAGTCCGAGGCTGTCGAGATGTCGATACAAGGCCTCACCATCCGGAACGGCATTCTCCGCCGCAGCACTTGGTGTCGGCTCTCTGCGATCAGCAACGAAGTCGGCGATGGTAAAATCGATCTCGTGCCCCACTCCGGTCATCACCGGGATTGGACAATCAGCAATTGCCCGGGCGACGACTTCTTCGTTAAAAGCCCACAAGTCTTCGATGCTTCCCCCACCCCGCGTCACCAGCAGCAAATCCACTTCGGGTATGCTGTCGTTTTCGGAAAACTCACGGATCCCGGCAGCGATCTCATTTTCCGATCCATCGCCCTGCACCCGGACTGGTTGAATCAGAACCTGGATCCACGGAGCTCGACGATGCAGCACATTGAGGATGTCCTGAATGGCCGCGCCAGTCGGCGAGGTCACGATACCAATGCGTTTGGGAAATACGGGAATCGGCTTGCGACGCTCCGGATCAAACAGACCTTCGGCCTGCAGCTTTTTCTTCAGGGCTTCAAACTTGGCCTGCAGATCGCCGTGCCCCTGCGGCTGCGCGATTCGAGCAATCAACTGATACTGACCGCGCTGTTCGTAAACGGAGATTTCGCCAAAAATCTGCACCTGCATGCCGTTCTGCAGCGGCACCGGATTTCGATCCGCGTCGCCGCGAAACATGACCACCGACAGCTGAGCCGACGAGTCTTTCAGGGTGAAATAGTGATGGCCCGAAGCGGGCAGTCGATGATTGGAAATTTCCCCCTCCACCCACAGGCTGCCAAACTGACCTTCCAGCGTATTGCGGATTTCCCAGGTCAGCTCCTGAACGCTGTAGACTTGCTTCTCGGGCATAATCAATTCCCCCGCATCGCCTCAATCGCAGCCGGCATATCGTCGGCTTTGTAGAGCGAAGTTCCGGCGACCATCACATTGGCACCATGACGTCCGGCGATGTGAACCGTTTCTCCATCGATCCCGCCATCGACCTGAATGTGATATTCCAGACCATGCTTTTCCCGGTAGTCGCGGGCAGCTTCGAGCTTGGGCATGGTTTCTTTTTCCATAAACGACTGCCCACCAAAACCGGGGACGACAGTCATCACCAAAAGCAGATCGATTTGATCGAGGTAGGGCTCCACAGCGGAAAATTCGGTAGCTGGATTCAAGGCCAATCCCCGCCCACAGCCTGCTTCTTTTATGGCAGCCAATGTTTTGGAAACATCGTGCTCTGCCTCGACATGAACCGTCACCCG
>JAHDCN010000074.1 GCA_020629815.1 Verrucomicrobiota bacterium | reverse complement strand
TATGGCGGAAGAATATGACTGGCATCCGGCGCCCAATCAGGGCTCGGTCTTCAAAGTGGAAACCCGAAATCTCGGGTGGTGGGTGCTGCTTGCCGTTTTGATCTCGGTGATTCTGCATGTGCTGATGTATTTCGTTCTCGGCGCGATCCAGAGAGCGATGCCAAGCGGACCGGAGGAAGGAATCGTTTGGAGAAGTCAGCGGGATGCGGAGCAGATGATTATCGATGAAGATCGCCTAAAGGAACTGCTCAACGAATACGATGAACCACGTGATGTTCCCCAGGATGAGCTACCGGACAAACCGGAGAAGCTCAGCGAGCTGGATACTATCGACAAATCGCTCGACGAGTTCGACGCGATGGAAAAACTCAAGGAGGAAACGCTGCGCATGGCTCCGGTTGATTCCGCCCAAATTTTCTCCGCCGAAGCTCCAACTGTGCCCAAGCAGGCGCTCGATCTGGCAGCCGATTCTCTAAACCTGTCCGTGTCCGATGTTCTCTCGCAGGATTTGAATGACATGCGAAATAAGCTGATCGATTCGTCGAGCCGGGTGGCCGAGAGCCAGGTCGTGATGAAGCTCGATCAGGCGGAAGACCTAAGCAAAGGGCTGAATACCGATCAGTTTCTAAAAGATGCGGCGTCGAAGGCTTTTGGCAATGAAGGTGATGAATTCATCAAGGGCTACACTTCGCTGGACGGTCTCGCTGCCGGTGTCGCCGGATTGAAACCCGGACAACAAATCAAAGGGATTTTGCCGACTGATATTCTCTTCGGCTACAATGAATTCGAGCTGAAAGAAGAAGCCCGTTTGGCGATGATGAAGCTGGCTTTCATGATTCAGACTAACCCGGATGCCAAATATATCATCGAGGGGCACACCGACAGCTTTGGCGGCGAGCAATACAATCAGCAGCTCAGTGTGAAACGGGCCAAGGCTGTTCGGGATTGGCTGACAGGCACTCTGCGGATCAATACAGAGAAAGTGCAAGTCGTCGGACATGGGAAGACCAAACCGATGGTGCCAATCAGCGGTAATGTGGAAGAACAGGCGCTGAATCGCCGCGTGGAAATTGTAATCAAGAAGTAGCGGGAAGCCCGAGCTAACCCTGTTACCCTTCTGACCTAACCCTGTTGAGTCTATGAGTAAACCCTCTTTGGTCGATGAGCTAACCCTGTTGGGTCACAGTGAGAACCGTCTGCCGTCGCATCCCGACGAGGCAAAGCTGGAGGTTTTTCCCAATCGAAATGCGCAGCGAAGTTATACCATCGAGCTGGATTACCCTGAGTTTTGCTCGGTTTGTCCGGTGACAGGTCAGCCTGATACCGCGCACCTGTTGATCACCTATGTTCCCGACGAGTATTGTATCGAAACCAAATCGTTGAAATTTTACCTGGCTTCGTACCGCAATCTGGCCTCGTTCAATGAGGACATTGTGAACCGAATCCTTGATGATCTATCCTCTGCCTGCCAACCTCGTTCGATGTCGGTTGAGGGGAAATTTTCTCCCCGGGGTGGCATTCGACTGACCGCTCGGGCTCAGTACCCGGATGAGTTTTCTGCCTGATCGCTGCATGAAAGTGGTCGTGCTGGTAAGTGGCGGAATGGATTCCGTTACCGCATTGTATCAAGCGGTCGATGAAGGACACGATGTAGTTGCCGGACTGAGCTTTGATTATGGCTCGAAGCACAACCACAAAGAGATTCCTTTCGCGAAAGAACACTGCGATGCCCTGGGAATTTCTCACGAAGTGATTGCACTGCCTTTCATGAACGAACATTTTGCCAGCCACCTGTTGCAAAGTGGCGGCGAGATTCCCGAGGGCCACTACGAAGCAGAGAATATGAAGCAAACTGTCGTACCGTTTCGGAACGGCATCTTGCTCTCCATCGCCGCTGGCTTTGCGGAAAGTCGCGGCGCTGCCGGTTTGGTAATTGCAGCCCACTCGGGTGACCACGCCATTTATCCTGATTGTCGGGAAGACTTCATGCGCCCGATGTCTGAAGCCATTTCTTCCGGGACTTATGAAAAACTGGAAGTCCTGCGCCCGTTTATCGACATGCGCAAAGAAGATATCGCCAGCCGTGGCGACGCACTGAAAATAGATTGGTCCCGAACCTGGTCTTGCTACAAAGGCGATGAGCTTCACTGCGGCAAATGTGGCACTTGCGTAGAGCGGATTGAAGCCTTTGCTCTCGCAGGGCTCGAAGACCCAACTGTATACGGCTAAGCGATGCCCTTCCTTTCAGGCATTACCTGCGATTCTGGAGAAGACGTTGAATTGGTCTTTCCTTACTCGATTCCAGCGGTCGCCGATTTAGTGGAAAGTGGTCTGAAGTTGAACAAAGGAGTGACCTTCTTTATTGGCGAGAATGGCTCTGGGAAATCCACAATACTGGAAGGCGTAGCAGATCGATGGGGTTTTGATTCTGCAGGTGGTGCCCGCAGCCGCAACTTGGTAAACCGGGATTTCTGGTCCGATCTCGGAAGCTCGATTTTTCTCAATCAACCAACTCCACGGGGGCGACCGATGGATGGATTTTTTCTTAGGGCCGAGAATTTTTTCAATTTCGCCAGTATGCTCGATGATTTTGAAGAAGACTGGACCACAGCGGACGGATACTTCAGCTACGGCGGAAAGTCTCTACATCAGCAGAGTCACGGAGAGGCCTTTTTCTCGCTGTTTTTAAATCGTTTTGGTGGCGATGGGGTCTACCTGCTGGATGAACCCGAGGCAGCGTTGTCGCCACAACGCCAATTGGCTTTTCTAGTTCGGATGAAAGATTTGGTCGAAGATCATTCCCAATTCATCATCGCGACTCATTCGCCAATCCTATTGGGCTACCCCGGTGCAACGATCTACCGATTCTCAGAAGATGGTATCGATGAGGTAAGCTGGGAGGAAAGCGAACCCTACCAGGTAACTCAACGTTTCCTCAATGATCGCGACAGAATGTTAGGCTATTTATTTTCTGAGGATTCTTGAACTTCTTTGAATATGAATTATAATTACCATAATTATGAAGTTGAAGGATACCGCTGCTTTTTCCCTGGTCGAGATGCTCGTCGTCATTGCGATCCTCGGGATTTTGAGCGCAATCGGTATTACCCAATTTTCTAATTTTGGTGCTACTGCGGAAGAATCAGCCAACCGCAAAAACGCTCAGAATGTCGCCTCAATCTATTCTGCAGCACGGGCAGCTGGATTGGATTTCTCTAACGGTGAAGATGATTTGGAAGCTGCTATCGCTGCAGTAGTCGAAGGCGGAACGATTGAGACAGGTCCTTTTGCTGGTTCCTTTTACGGCATCCCAACCATGTCACCAGAACAACAGCAAAAAGTTCTGCCGTATCTGCAACTGACATCTGGCAACATGACCTACAGTTCAATCGCGGAGGAGTAATTCCGCGATTACCTCAGGATAAGCCTGGTGCTCTGACATCTGGATTCTTGCCTGCAGGGACTCCACTGTGTCTCCATCTTGAATCGGAACTACTTCCTGACGTAGAATTTTTCCCGTGTCTACACCTGCATCCACCAAATGAATGGTGCATCCGGATTCCATTTCTCCAGCATCGAGGGCCTTCTGACAGGCTTGTAAGCCCGGAAACTTCGGTAGCAGGCTGGGGTGGATATTTACAATTCTCTCTGGAAACGCCGACAATAGCGGTTCCCGAATGATCCGCATAAAACCAGCCAGAACCACCAACTCAACGTTCGCTGCCTCCAACCGATCCTGAATTTCTTTGATCGCTGCATCGGTTAATTGTCCCGCTTTCTCTGTGCCGGGATCGATGGGTATGGCCGCAATTCCACTCTGTCTGGCAATCTCTAAAATTCCCGCGTCTGGTTCATCTGAAAGGACGACGGCTACCTCTGCCGCGAGTTTTTCATCTTCAATTGCTTCAATTATTGCCGATGCATTGGAGCCTTTGCCCGATCCAAGAATCGCGATTTTCGGCACCTCACTTTCGGTAGCCTCCATTTTCGAAACGGTCGCGCTAGTTGACTTGCCAGCGACGAGAGAAAGGATTCGAATTTCCACTCCGAGCCGATCAAGGAGCTGCTTTTCCTCATCAATCAAGCTATCGGGAGTATAGTCGCCCCCTTTGGTGTAAATGTGAGGATGGATCGCCTCGATGACGCGGCTGGCCCTTCGCTCTGAGAAAACTACTACGCGGTCTACGGCCTCGAGCGCACAAAGAATCTCCGCCCTCTCTTCGGCCGAATACACCGGCCGATTCGGGCCCTTCAGCTCTCGAACTGATTCATCAGCGTTGATTGCGACCACCAGGCAGTCTCCCAGCGACTTCGCTTCATTGAGATAGCGAACATGTCCCACGTGAAGCAGATCAAAAACTCCATTGGTAAGAATCAGCTTCCTGCCTTGCGCGTCGAGGGAATCACGCAATTCACGGATTTCTTCCGATGATGATATAAAGCCATTCGGCATGACTTAACTACGAACGAATTTCTACTTTTCACAATGCGGATTTCGCGGAGGTTGAAGGATTCATGCACGACTCTCGAATCGATCAACTCGCCCGCCAACTGGTTCGCTACTCCACTGCCGTAAAAGCCGGGGAAAACGTCCTGATAGATCTCTTTGATGTTCCGGAAGAAGTCGGCATCGCTCTTATTCGAGAGGTTCGAAAGGCTAAAGCAACGCCATTCGTAAATGTAAACCAAGCCAGGATCAGTCGTGAACTCGGCATGAAGGCGACGGAAGACCAATACAAGGCGATCGCAAAACATGCCATGTATCAGATGAAAACCATGGATTGCTATATTGCGATTCGTGGTTCCAACAACATCAACGAACTTTCTGATATTCCCGGTGCCAACATGCAAATGGTGGCTGAGAAAATGCGCCCGGTTTTGAATGAGCGTGTCAACAATACCCGCTGGTGCGTCCTTCGCTGGCCAAATCCTTCGATGGCTCAAAGCGCAGGGATGTCGACCGAGGCATTTGAAGATTTTTACTTTCGGGTCTGTCTACTGGAGTATCGGAAGCTCAAGCGGGGTATGAATGCCTTGGAGAAACTGATGACCGAAACCGAGGAGGTTCACATCAAAGGCAAAGGAACCGATCTTCGCTTCAGCAAAAAAGGTATCCCCGCCCTTGCCTGCGGCGGTGAGCATAATATTCCCGATGGTGAATGTTTCACCGCACCGGTCAAAAACTCCGTAGAG
The DNA here is from genome assembly GCA_020629815.1 of Verrucomicrobiota bacterium. GTDB lineage: Bacteria > Verrucomicrobiota > Verrucomicrobiia > Verrucomicrobiales > DEV007 > Arctic95D-9. The sequence continues at coordinate 5,733 of JAHDCN010000074.1, read as the reverse complement.
GGCATCATTACCTACAACGCACCTTCGATTTATCAGGGCGTCGCTTTCGACAATGTTTGTCTCGAGTTCGAAAAAGGGAAAATTGTCAATGCTACCTCGAACAATACCAAGGCTCTGAACAAAATTCTCGATACCGATGCCGGTGCTCGCTACATCGGTGAGTTCGCGATTGGTTTTAATCCGGAGATCAAGGAGCCAATGCGTGACATTCTGTTCGATGAAAAGATCGCAGGTAGTTTCCACTTCACGCCCGGTCAAGCCTACGAAGTCGCTGACAACGGTAACCGAAGTGCAGTGCACTGGGACTTAGTCAACATCCAGAGACGTGACTATGGCGGAGGAGAGATTTGGTTCGATGGAAAACTGATCCGGAAAAATGGCCAATTCGTGGCAAAAAGCCTGCACAGCCTCAACTACTAAAGGGGTTGCCAGTGACTAACTGGCCCTATCAGCCGTCTATCCCTGTAAGCAATTCGAATCCGGTTCGTCTACTTTCACGTAACGCCCGTTGTTAAACATTTTTTAGACATGTCTTTATCATCCTCAGTTTCTACCCTCTCTCTCGATGTAGTTCTCAACCCGGAGAAGCGCCGCTTCCCGCAGTTCAGCCTCGAGAACCTGCTCGGCAAAGTATTTGAGCCGACCAAGGGATGTCGCTGCTGCATCTTGATTGATCTCGAAGATATGAGCCTGATGAAAGGCCATCAGTATCTGAAAGAGGAGGGACACGAAATCCAACAGAAAGCCTATGAAGTTTTCTACGAAGGTCTTCAGAATGGCGCCATGGAAGAACTGGGTATGACAGGCGGTGAGGTTTTTGCATATCCCATGACTTGGGGATCTAACCTCGACATGAAGGATGAGTGCTACGACGTTGAAGGCAATGAGCTGAGCCTCGATAAAGACATCTATCCCAACTACGACCTGATATTCTGTATCTCGACCTTTTCTGCCACGGCACCGCTCACGGCAAAGTGCAAAGAGTTTGGTTTCCGTGGCGCAACGCTCCACGGTCTCAATGATGTCATTTTGAAATCCGGGCTTTCCGTGGATTACGACGAGGTAAGCTCCGACGCGGAAAAGATGCGTCTTGCGATGACCAAAGCCGACTCTGTCGAAATCGATTTCGAGCTGGAAGACGGAACCATCCTTACCTCCTGGCTTGGTCTGGACGGGCAGGAGGCCCAAAAATCGCATGGTCTCTGCAAAGGAAAGACTCCTGACGTCGCGAACCTTCCAGCCGGAGAGGTCTATTTCGTCCCATTGGATGCGAATGGACAGTTCCCCATGAAATATGAGGACGGCACACTTGGGCTCTTAGACGTGGAGAACCGTAACATCGTTCGTTCTACCTTGATCGAAGGTGATCAAGACACCATCGATGATCATAATCAGCGCTTGGCAGCCGATCCGATGACAGGGACTCTTGGGGAACTTGGATTCGGCACACAGGTGCTACCCGTATCCGGGGCTGACATTCAGGATGAGAAAGTTCTGGGAACCTGTCACTTGGCGACAGGTCGCGATGATCATCTTGGCGGTGACATCGTGCCGGAGATGTTCAAGAAACACGAGAACTCGACACACGACGATATCCTGTTTGCGCCTCACAAAACGCCCAACTTCAATATCAAGCAGGTGCGTTTGTACCGTGGCGACGAAGAGCATGTGATTATTGAGGACTTCCGCCCCAGCGATTACATCCTCAATGCTCTTCGAGGCGAGGAGTAGATCATCAAAAAGGCGCAAGCGCAGCGTGCTAAAGCGCGGTTGTTCGTGCACCAAGGCTGGCGTAGCGGGTTGGGTCGCAAGTGAGGACAATTACTTGCAGACCTCTCCGAGCTCCAAGGTCGAGCATTCTTTGGAGCGATTCGATTCGACCGGGATCGGAATTAGCAAACGCGTCGTCAAACACGATCGGTAAGCTGCCGCCATGGCGATCAGCCAGAATCTCTGCCAGCGCCAGCCGGACAGCAGCTGCTGCCTGTTCTCTGGTTCCACCACTCAGTGAATCAAACTCAAAGGTCTCCCCGTTCCGGACGAGTTTCAGCCCTCCAAAGCCTTTCTCATTCATCTCCACGGATGCCGTGGCACCTACGCCGAAAATGCATTCGAGATAGCCGGAAATTCGTTCCACTAATGGACCTGTGAACTGATCAGCCAATTCCTGTTGTTCTTCGAAAAACAAGTCTTTCAGAAGGCGAACTGCGCGTGACTTGCGCTCCTCGGCAACAAAGTGTTCTTCGGCTTTTTCCAGTCTCGCATTTGCTTCCTCTACTAACTCACGAAGGTCACGTGAGCCGTCGCGTCGTAATTGTTCTCTGGCTACTGCCCGCTCCTCTCTCGCTTCATCCCGGAGGCGTGTCATCTCGTTTGAGACACGATCAAACCGCACCAGATCGCTTTTCAGTTGATCCGGCTGCAGCTCAGCAAGCTCACGTTGGCTCTTCTCCAGTTCAGTTTTGGCATCGCCAACCGCCTTCCGCAGCTTTTCGAGCTTCTGTGCTCGATCCGATGCGCGACCATGACTTTCTTCAAAAACTCCAGCCCGGGTTTTGCGCTCTTCGAGATTGCGGATGAGTTCATCGCAACGTTGCTTTTGCCCCGTCCACTTTTCCTCTGCCTGCTCGAACAGTTGTTGCAGTGAGTTTCGCTCGCTCTTCGATTCACGTTGATCTCGCTCCGCTTTCTCAAAAGAAAGAGTGCTCTTTTCCAGCAATTCTCTGGCTTCGGAAAGTGAAGACGGCTCAGGCAGGGCAATGCCAGTCAATAAGTCTGTACGCCGGGCCACCGCTGCTCTGGCAGCTTCCAAATCCTGCAGAATCCCTTCCTTTTCGCGTTGGAAGGCCGAAAGGTCCCGCCCCTTCAATGTGGCTCGAATAGAGGCTAACTCGGTCTCCAAAATCTGTCGGCCGGAAAGTGATTTGCGGGCAGCTTCCAGATCGGCAACGCCCAATCCCGATAGATAGTTCTGTTTTTGGGCACTCAGTTCCTGCTGACGTTCCCTGGCTTCCGCCAGCGAGGTTCCGCCACCCGGAGAAATCTGAAGCTTAGTCGCTTCGCCAATAGAAATCACAGCATCTTCATCAACCCGTGCTTCTCTACCTGGAGAAAGAGCTTCGCCATCGATCGAAACGGCTTCCTGTGTTTCGACAACAGTAATCCTAGCACCCATCGCAGCCAATAGAGCGCGAGCTTCCCCCAGGTCGCTCTCAATTCTCTGCAATCTTTCCAGATCTTCTGCTGTCACCTCCGGTAATCTTGCCAGCTCTCTTTGTTTTAGCTTGTAGCCCTCCTCGATTTCAGTGAGCTCACTGATCTGACGCGAAATCTCGTCATTCCGAGCCGAGACTTCCAATAACCGAACGTAGTTAGCAGCCAGCTCTTTCTTGTCGGCTGCATCCCGCAATTTTTGTTCGAGATGGTCATTGGTTCTACCGACTCCACCAAGTTTCTCTTTTCGCAGATCGCGTGCGTCGGCCAGACGGTTCAGATCCTTCTGTTCGAGATCCAACTGTTCGCTCAATCGCGAAATCTGTGTTTGCAGATCTGCCAGGTTGGTATCGGATTCTCGTAAAATTCGGAACTCTCTTTCGGCCGCTTGAAAGGCAGAATCCTGTAATCGAATTCTACTTTCCAGTTCATTGGTTCCGGATAGTTTCTGCTTCGCAATGGAAGAGTCGGAATCATTTTTCTTTAATTGCCGGTCACTTTCAGAAATCGTCTTCTCTGCTCGTTGAAACGCCAAAACAGCGTCCGAAAGCTCATTGTATTCAGCCTGGCATCTTGTGGCATACTCCCTTGCTTCCTCAATTTCCTGTTGGGCTTTCTGTAGCGGCGAATGTGCTTTGATTGACCCGTTGGCAGTGTAGTTGCCCGCATGCAGGTCAGCGATGAGTGAAGAAACCGAACCATCCAGCTCAGACTGCATGGCACCACCGCCACCTTGATCCTTTAGGCGCGAGAGCAGAGAATCCTGTTCCCGCGTGGCTTCTTCTGAAGGATCATTCCATCCCGAACCTTGCCAAACCCAAAGATGACTCCAACGCGTAGCGAGCAGATTGGGAGTCATTCGCGACTGCGCGGCTGTATCAATACCCAGCACCTGAGCAAGCCGCTCCTCCGCTTCAGGGCCAGTCAATGCCGTTTCCCCTTCGCAAGTCAGTGAGGTGGTTCCGCTCGCGCCGGAAAAACGCTTCGCTACCCGGTATCGACGATCTCCGGACTGGAATTCCAGCTCCACCTCAGGATGTCCGGGATGCCGATTCGAAATCATCGAAGCCTGCAACACTCCCGTTTGTTTCGACTTTAAAAACAAAACCCGGTGGATCGCTTCCGTTAGTGTGCTTTTTCCCGTCTCATTCTCACCGCCTACCAGATTGAGACTGGAATCGAAACGGATGTTCACCTCCTTGTGAATCCGATAGTTTCGAACTGTCACGGAGATCAGTTTCATGAGAAAGGATCGCCTCCTTTCTCCCGGGCAACGACCTGGTGCAACTCCTGCAAAGCCAGCGAAGCGAGTTTTTGCTCTTCGGGATCGTGACTTTCACTACGCAGCAACAACTTAGCCGCTACACGGGCAATCAGAGGGTCCCCGGCTCGATTGACCAATGCTTCCAACTCCTGTTGAGACGGAAGGATCGTTGTTTCATCGAACAATTTGATTCGAAGTAAACGGGAGTTCCAGGACTCGACCAATTGGTCAATTTGTTCGCGTGTAGTAAAATCGATTGATCCCCGCAACGTCAGATGCAGGAGATCTTTGCCTGCCCGCGCTGCGAATCGTTGGCTTCCTTCCGCTTCCAAATCTTCTATGGATCGCGAATCGGAAAATGTGAAATCGATGAAATGCCAGCCAAGCCTACCAGTCTGAATCTTTTCGACTAATAAAGAATCACGATCGCGAATCGTAACGGCCAGAGTATTCCCGGGATCATTTTCAGTGCCGCGCGCAAAACGATCCTGTTCCGGAGTTCCGGCATACCAGCGGTTCTGCCCTACTTCTTTCGTTCCATGCCAGTCACCGAGAGCAATGTAGTCAAAGCAGGGTGGAATTCGATCGAGGCTGATCAGGTTGGGAGCACCTTCCTCCGAGCTGCGGCTATCAAATCCCTGAATACTGCCATGAGCCAAAACGATCCGCGCCTTGCCACCAAACTTATCAAAATCAGCTTCAGCGAAGTCTTCCAGCCAGCCACAGGGATCACGCGACTCGTGCCTGCGTAGCAGCGGGCACGGAAAAATAACGCATTCGTCGAGCTCAATCGGTTCACGCTCCAATAAAACCCGAAGATTCGGCGCTAAACTTTGCTGTTCCTTCAGAAAAAACTCCTGCTCCCACAGGCAACCGGGACCGCCAAAGTCATGATTACCCGGAATGACCAAGACGGGCACTTTTAACGCACCGATGGCGCTGCAGGTTGCTGAAACCACCGCTTTGCTGATAGTGGGAGAATCGAATAGGTCTCCGGCCACCAGAACGAACTTTGCATTTTTCTCCTCCACAAGTTCACCGAGACGTTGAATCACATCAATACGTGCCTGACGAATCAAAGTCCGCTTTTCGTCATCGGGAACTCGCGCGAAAGGCTTGCCGATTTGCCAGTCGGCGGTATGGAGAAAGGTAACGGACATAGTCTGAACTCCCCAGACGGCAGAACTCTTTTGCGTGGACTAAAAGAGTGGCAACTCCGCAAGGATTCGAACCTTGACAAACAGGACCAAAACCTG
>JAHDCN010000564.1 GCA_020629815.1 Verrucomicrobiota bacterium | reverse complement strand
GTCAGCCTAAACGACAAAGTTGTCCCGGCTGAGGAAAACACATTTGTTCTGGCGGAGCGCTATCGCAAACTGGGCGGAGAGATTGAAATCATCGAGGTCAAAGAAGGGCCGAGAGTGAATGGGCATCACTTCGACCATCCGGATCCGAAACGGGTCGCTGATTTTATTCAGGAGCATTCGATAGACGAAAAATCAGAGCGGCTTTCAACAGTTATCCCAGTGCCCTCTACGCTGAAAAAATTCATGCCCCGCAGGCATCTGGCGAAATTAGAGGAGGCAAAAAACAGGAAGATCGATCTCGTCATGATCGGCGATTCCATTACCCACAATTGGGAGTCGGAAAAAAGCTATGAGCAAACTTTTGAAGGAGCAAATTTACTCAACCTTGGCTTCGCCGGAGACCGGACGCAGAATGTTCTGTGGAGAATTCAAAACGGTGCCCTCGATGGAATTTCGCCCGAATTGGTCACGCTGATGATTGGAACGAACCACCTGCACAACGCCAAAGCCAAAACCGGTTATGAGCCTGATAGCGCGGAGGATGTGTTTGTGGGCATACAGGAGATTGTGAAAGAAATCCGGACGCGGCTGCCCGAGTCAAAAGTATTGGTCTTCAATGTTTTTCCCCGCAAGGCACCCGAACAGGATCGGGTTGATGCGCTCAATCGCCTTCTACCCAAAATTGCTGATGGTAAGATGATTTTTCATCAGGATATCAATGAAATTTTTCTCAATCAAAACGGAGAACTCAAAACAGAATTCTACAAACGGGATCAGCTGCATTTGGAATCGAAAGGGTATTTGGCCTGGGGCAAGATGCTGAATGAAATTCGGCGAGAAATGGCAGCTCAGTACAAGAAATGACCGCATCCTACTTGTCTCTCATTTTCGTGCAACCAATCCAAACCACCGGTGCTTAATCTCTCAGAAAAAAATATGAAACAAACGATACTCCTTGGAATCCTGTTCGCGCTCTTCGTGGCGTTCACTCCAGCCACCAATGCAGAAGAGCCGCTCCCGGCCTTAGCGAAACAGGTTCTGGCCAAGGTTCCCAGGGCAGACCGAAATGGAAATGGTAAGATCGATGCGCAGGAATGGGCCGTTGTTCAAAAAGGAGTCATACGAAAATATCCGAATGCCGATGCCAATGGCGATGGGAAGTTGTCCCGGGAAGAGCAGACCAAGCTGGTGAAAAGTTTGGGCGGTGGAGGTACGCCCGCACCGCCGAAACCGACCAACTACACGCCGGAGCAATTGGCGCAATTTCTGAAGCAATACCCCGAATCTGACGGCGATGGCGATGGCAAGCTAACCGCAGAAGAGGCGGCGGCATATCAGGAAGGGCTGCAGAAAAGCCGTGGCAAGATCGCTGGTAAAAAAGGCACCTTCGTCCCCAATCCCGGTTGGAAGGAGGACAAGTTTCCCGAGCATGCCGTTTGTTATCTGACTCCCGAGCAGATGATGGAGCAGTATGGTGGTGATTTTCCTAACCTGCCAAAGTCTGAAGAAGGGGTCTTGAGAGTCGTCGGGACCGGGCACAGCTTTATGAAGCCTGGCTACCTGACGCTACCCGCTATTTGTGAGGCGGCCGGCTTCACTCAACCGCTGTATACCCATACCAGCGGCGGGATGACCGGTAGCGTCCGATACAAATGGGAACAGGAGAACGGGATCTTTGATTTCGACAAAACGCCGAAACCTAAATTGCTGCCGGCGATCGCGAATGCAGGTTGGGA
>JAHDCN010000563.1 GCA_020629815.1 Verrucomicrobiota bacterium | reverse complement strand
TCGATCGACTTGATGGTTTCTGTATTGACCTTAACGATGGTGCTGGGAGTCATCATGTCGGTGTTCACCCAATAGGTGTCCTGCTTCATGTTCATGATGCGCCCACTGACGACGGTTCCGTCTTTGAGATTAAAATTGCTCGCTCCGTACTGATCGCTGATCTCCTTGGCTGGGTCGACGATGGCTTCGAGCAAATCATGGGGACTGAATTTTCCGCCCGCTGCAGACAGGTCCGGCCCGACCGCTCCGCCCTCGCCATTGAATCGGTGGCAAACGTAACAGGTTCCGGCGCCGGCCATTTTGCGGCCATTGGCAAAATCGCGATTGCCTTCGAGCCCGACTCCGAGGTCGCCGGTGAGATCTTTCATCGTCCAATTTTTGACGAAGTCGCGAGCCTCAAAGGTGAACTGCGGGATGGAGCTTTCGGGCGCGGTTTCGATCAGCTTGGTAAGCTTCGGAGTCAGGTCGCCTTTGGGAACTGATTGGATAGCGTGCTTTTTGATGTCGGCCAGATAGTTGGCGAGACGGGCACCGCCTTTGTAGTTGCCGGAGAGAACGAACCACTGGAAATATTTTTCACGCAGCTCCGGCGTCCAACCTTTTTTCAAATGACGCAGGTTGAGCGCATATCCGATCTGTTCTTCCTGGCCGGAGGCGTTGGCAAGGAGTTCCATGCCACGCTCGACGGCGAATGGAGCTTCGAGGAAAGCAGCGAAGGCCGAGAGATCGCGATTTTCTTCCGGGGTTCTGGCAGGGTAAACTCCATCGAGCCACTCGATGAGCTTGGCTTTGACCGGTGGCTTGGGTTGTCCGCTTCGAGTCAAAGTCAGCAAGATGCCGCGAAGCACATCGAGTCGGGTCTGGCGTGGCTTCAGTGACTTGTAGTCGAAACTGATCGCTTTCTCGATGATGTCGTTTGCCGAATTTTTCGCATCAATACGAGCCAGGGCAATCAGGGCCGCAGTGGCAGTGACGGGATTTTCTTCGGAAGCGACTCGATCTTTCCAAATCGACGCGGGTTGTTTTTCCAAAGCTGCGCGAGCCGCATGACGAATTCCGCGATCACCAGAGCCAAGTCCCGCCCAAATTTTGTCGAGGTCTTTGTCAGTCGCTTGTTTCGCATCGACCTGAAGAAAAGACTCAAGAGCCTGGCGACGCTTGCGCTCCTCTTCGCCACCAGCAATTGACTTTGCCGGAGCAGTCGATTCGTCGCCGGTATAAGTGACTCGATAGAGTCCTGATTGAACACGGCGACCACCTACCGTGAAATACATCGCACCATCGTCTGCATTTACCAAAATATCTGTCAACGGCAGCGGCTGAGCACCGGCGAATTCCTCGAACTTGGCGGTGTAGCTCGAACCTTTCGGCTGCAAATGAACCGCATACAGTTTTCCGTAGGACCAATCACAGACATAAAAGGCATTCTGGTATTTGGCAGGAAACTTGGCACCGTAACCAAAGCTCACTCCGGTTGGCGAGCCGGGCCCAATATCCACCGAAGCACCAAACGTGTCGGTGCAGTAATCCATAAATTTCCCCGAGCCGGTGCGCCAGCCATAGTCGGCTCCGTCGATGACGTGATTCACACGAGTCGGGCGATACCAGGGTGCATTCAGATCCCACTCCATGTCGGCATCGTAGGTGAACAGTTCGCCTTCCCGATTTAGCGCAGCGTCATACTGATTGCGAAAACCGGTAGCCATGATCTCCCAGGTTTTGCCCTCGGGATCGATCTG
>JAHDCN010000562.1 GCA_020629815.1 Verrucomicrobiota bacterium | reverse complement strand
ACCGAAGAATCAGAAGAGCCGGATCAAATTGAGGAGGAAGAGTCCAAGCGAATTGTGATCGTCGATGACGAGCCTCTGGTTCTATTGGCTAATCGTAAAATTCTGGAGCGCTACGGATACGATGTCACAGCATTTGGAGCTCCCGGCGACGCTATCGATTTTCTTTTCGATGATGAAGCCGACTTACCTGATCTGGTGATCACCGACCAAATGATGCCGGGAATTACCGGAATTGAACTCGCAGAAAAAGTACACCAAAGCCACGCAGGTTTGCCGCTCATTCTGTTGACCGGATATACTGAGGCCCTGATGGATCGTGAGGAGCTGGAGAAAATCGGGTTGCTGGCAATTCACACTAAGCCAGTCGATTTCAAATCTCTCAATGCGTCGATCCATGATATCCTCGAAGAGCGCAAAGAGGCCATCGCGGTTTCCTGATCCTTCTGGTTTCATCCAAGGATGAAGAACCTGTCAGCAATGGCTGCTATCAGCCTGCTCTTTACTCTTCCTGTTATGGCCGATGACGAGGTGAACTACGACGAGTCGAAAGTCCCAAGGTTTTCTTTACCGGATCCCTTGTTCTTTGCTGATGGAAAACGAGTAGTCAACCCGAAGCAATGGCAGAAGCGCCGCGGTGAGATCTTGTCGCTTTTTGAAGACCACATGTATGGACAGACACCTGCGAAATGGGGTGCTAAAGAGCCTTTAATTGTAGACTCAATCGAATCAACAGAATTTCTGAATGGCAAGGCCACCCTCCATCAGGTGCGGCTCCAGCTGATCGAGCACCCGAAAAGTCCTATGCTGGATCTCATGTTGGTGATCCCGAAACAGCGCCCAGGAGAAGGAAAGAGCCCGGCATTTTTGACCGTTAATTTTCGCGGAAATCATACGGTCCATCCCTCGCCTAAAATTCGCCTTTCAGATTCGTGGGTGCAGGAAGGCAAAAAGGAACGCGAGCAGGGCCTTGTCATCGATAACCGCTCCACGGAAAAGTCGCGGGGTATTCGAGCGGATAGGTGGGCGATTGAGAAAATCATCGACAGCGGAATTGCGTTTGCGACTTGGTACTACTCTGATGTCGATCCGGATTTTGATGATGGATTTGAAAACGGAATCCATGCAGCTCTCGGCAAGCCCGGCGAAAAGGAATGGGGATCTATTGGCTCATGGGCGTGGGGATTCAGTCGCGCGATGGACTACCTGGAAACCCGCGACGATATCAACTCAAGCGAAGTTGCTGTGATGGGTCACTCGCGTTTGGGCAAGACCGCATTATGGGCAGGTGCTCAGGACCAGCGCTTCGCCCTCGTGATCTCAAACAATTCCGGCTGTGGGGGAGCAGCTTTGAGTCGCCGTCGATTTGGCGAGAAAGTGACGCGCATCAATACCAACTTTCCTCACTGGTTTAGTGATGCCTTCACCCAATATAATGACCGCGAGAATGAGCTACCCATCGACCAGCACATGCTCATTTCGTTGATCGCGCCGCGTCCCGTTTACATTGCCAGTGCCGTCGATGATCGTTGGGCTGATCCAAAGGGAGAATTTCTATCCGGTCTGCACGCCGACCCGGTTTATCGTCTTCTGGGAACCGATGGAATCGGATCAACAACCGAACATCCGGAGGTGGATCAGCCCATCGGAAAAACCATTCGCTACCACATGCGCAAAGGCGGGCACGGCGTCACCGACTACGACTGGGAGCAGTACATTCGAGCGATGCAAGAGTTGGTGATTGG
>JAHDCN010000561.1 GCA_020629815.1 Verrucomicrobiota bacterium | reverse complement strand
CCTGCCAGTCGAATGAATCGGGGCCGCGCAGAACCCCGCGCGGGGCATGAGGAGCGCTGTCGGTAGATTCTCTGTTCCCATCTTCATCGACTGTCACCATCGACTCGTGGAACAGCGTCGGCCCATCGATTTCCGTTGCGTAGGGATCGAGCAGTAGCTTGTCTGGATTGAACAGGTGACCCTTCTCTGGTTGCCAGGGGCCATGGACGCGAAACCCGTAACTGAGACCGGAAAAATCGCCTGTCACTTTGCCGTGCCAAATGTGACCAGTCCGGGCCGGAAGCCGCAATCGATGGGTCTCCTCCGTTCCTTGAAAAAAGCAAAGATCGACTGCAGTGGCGTGCTCTGAATAGACGGCAAAATTGCAGGTGTCCTCAGCTACGAATTGAGCTCCAAGCTGATGATGCGATCCCGGGGATAGTTGAAAGACAGACACGGCGGAAGAGTTGGGTTTTTCTGAGTGAACCCTGTTAGGTCAGTGACTCAACAGGGTTAGGTCGGAGAGGTAACAGGGTTAGGTCTTACTCTTTTTCTGTTTCGGCGGCAATGGTTTCCAGCGCTTGTGCATCCAGATCCACTGCTCGGGATGACGCAGGATAATTTTTTCCAGCGCTGCATTGTAGTTCTTGGTATTGACCTTCACCATGTCGCGGGATTTTTTGCACTCCACGAGTGGGATCTCTTTTTCGAATCGCATCACATGGGAGCCATCCTTTTTGCGCCAGCTTGAGGCCGGGATCACAGCCGCCCCGGTCACCTGCGCCAGAATCGGCAGGCTTTTGAAGGTGCTGGCCGGGTGGCCGAAAAACTCGGACATCACTCCGAATTTCCGGATCGTGAACTGATCGTAGATCGCAACCACGATGGCATCGGTTTCCAACAAGCTGAGGATGTCATCGAGCGAGCCGGATTTCTCCAGCGTGCCGAAGCCTGCTTTGCGGAAACGGCGCATCACAAAATCGTTGAACCATTTCGGCTTCAGCGGACGGCGAATGAAGTGGAAGCGGCCGTGAAATTCTTTGAACTGAGCAATGCCGGCCACAGTAGCGACCTCCCAGTTGCCGAAGTGCCCGGTCAGCAACAATACACCTTTTCCTTTATCGAGCGCCTCGTGCAGATTCTCGCCGCCCTCGATCTCGATCATCTTGCTCTTCTGCTTCGACGAGAGAAACGGCAGGGTGAAGAACTCCGCGAAAAATTTCAGGTAGTGCGCATAAAACGCCTGAGCCATCGAAGTGATCTCATCCTGAGGAATGACGTCGCCGAAGACGCGATTCATGTTTTCCAGCACCACCTTGCGACGGATCGGCACCAGGTGATACATCAGCTTGCCATACCACGGCGCCGAGGTGCGCTGCATCACGGCGAATGCGACAGCGGTTGCCGTCGGGCCGGTGTGGGTCAGGGATAGACTGATCCCGGAAACACGATGGCGGTCCATCACCTTGCGGGCGTTGTCGTTCGCCACCACCACGGGCGCGCCGTAGCCGTTTTTCTTCACACTGAAATCGGTCGGCTCGAGCTGGTTGATACCGGTCTCGCGCGGGAACAGTTTGCAGCAGGCCTCCTTCGCAGCAAAGCGCGCAGCCAGACTGGCGGCCTTGCCTTCGCCCTCACCCGCGTCGGCAATTTCCTGCTCCGAAAAGAAGCGCCGCAGCTCCTCCCCGGGGTAGTCACCGATCAGCTTTTCGACACGACTGACCTCACAACTGTCGATACCACAGCGCTCGGTGATCGGTTCGGATTCA
>JAHDCN010000073.1:7314-11074 GCA_020629815.1 Verrucomicrobiota bacterium | reverse complement strand
GATCGACTGACGGTGCGATCTCGACCACTTTCTGGTGACGTCGCTGGACCGAGCAATCGCGCTCGTGCAGATGGATGCAATTTCCGTGCTTATCACCGAGCACCTGCACCTCGATGTGCTTGGCTCGTCCAACGAAACGCTCAATGAAAACTGCAGGGTTACCAAAAGCGTTCTCGGCTTCGCCCTGAGCTTCCTCAATTGCCTTCTCCAGTTCGGATTCCTCTTTCACCACGCGCATGCCGCGACCACCACCACCGAAGGCGGCTTTGATAATGACAGGAAAGCCAATCTCCTTGGCAGTCTCCAGAGCCTCTTTTGGATCAGAAATCGGATCATCGGTTCCCGGCAATACCGGCACTCCCACTTTCAGCGCCAGGTGACGGGCGGAAACTTTGTCACCCATAGAACCAAGCATTTCGTGGGACGGTCCGATAAAAGTAATTCCGGCCTCTTCACATGCCTTGGCAAATTCCGCGTTTTCTGAAAGGAATCCATAACCCGGGTGAATCAGAGTCACACCCTTGTCTTTGGCGATTTGCACGATGCCTTCGATATCCAGATAAGCTCCGACAGGTCCTTTTTCCTTGCGCAGCAGGTAGGCCTCATCCGCTTTAAAACGGTGTCGGGAAAAACGGTCTTCTTCGGCGTAGATGGCTACGGTTCGAAGACCCAGTTCGGTGGCGGCGCGAAACACCCGGATGGCAATTTCGCCCCGGTTGACCACCATGAGTTTCTGTTGAGAGGAAGAGTCGTTTTCCGGCATGACGGGTCGAATATAAAGGGTTCCGCTCCAGGGAAAAGACCCTTTTTTCGCCATCGGAAAAAAAACGGTGTGTTCTGTACCCGTTCCGGCAAGGAAACCGGAAATTCTGCGTAGACGTTGCTTTCAGTATGAGAGTTTTTGCATTTGTTCTGCTCGCGATCGTCGGAACCACTTCTCTTCACGCTCAGAGTGGTAAAGCTCTGCTGCAGGAGTCGTCCCGCGCTCACGGAAACCGTTTCCAAAGCTATTCGAACGTCACCGTCAACTATGACGGAAAATGGTCCGGTTTTGCAAAAATGACCCAACCAGTTCTGGTCGATGCCAAATTCCGCGGCAAATCGACGGAGGTATACCGCCCCCGTTCTGGCAATGTCACACAGGTCCACACCGCGTCGGGCGGGCGAAAGGATGTCTCCTATCGATACTCCGGCTCCACTTCTGTCAGTTACAACGGCAAGAAAACAACTGATCGAGAAGCAGTCGATGCAGCGGCATTGGTTGCGGATGCGTACTCGATGTTTCTATTTGGCCCATCCTACTTGTTGCGGTTTGGGTCCGGCTTTCAAGCAGCTGGAACAGGCAGGGTTTCCGGAAAAAGCTGCCAAATTGTGTCTGGAGTCCTCCGCCCGGGAATTGGTAATTCGCGCTCCGATCAGTTTCGCGTCTGGATCGATACGAAAACGAAAGTTCTGCGCCGGGTTGAATTTTCAATCAATGGTCTGGAGTCAACCCGCGGGGCTATCGTCGATGTAACCATGGATGGGTTCATTACCGCAAAGGACGGATCGATTTGGCCAACGAAGTTTGTCGAGCACGTTCGCAAACCGGTAAATATGCTTGCCCACCGGTGGCAAACTACCGGTCTCGTGATTGATGGGATGCGCGTGAAGTAACGTCACCGCTTCACTGTATTCACCCCAACCACATCTTTGTCCCTGCCATTTGCGTGTTTCGCTTCGATTCGGATCAAGTTTCCGATCGCAGGCTTGCCACGCAGTGACAATCGAGGTCGCACCCCTACTAGAAATCGGGGCTTTTGACCGGGCCCAAGCCGATAACTGGCACGTCCGAGCAAAAAGTCCGCAGTATCGTTGACCCACCGAGCTCCATTGTGCACACGATACAAGGCTTGAAAGAAGCGGTTCGTGCCCCCCCCTTTCAACGCAAACTCACCCACAGCAGAACTTCGGTTCTCCAATCGCGCCTGGGAAAAACGAGTGGAATACCCCCTTGTTGTGTAGGAGTAAATCTGGCCCTGCCCGGTATGGGAAAATCGATTGATGCCAATCCGTTTGGTATCGCTTGCACCGATCGACAAGTCCGCCCATCCAGTGAAGCGGACGGCAATTGGCTGACCGAACCCGCGACTGCCATTGGCGTTGATCGCTTCGATCCAAAAGAAGTTCCCCAGACCGACCACCGTATTGATATTGTTGATCGCAGCCTGGCCGGTTTTTCCAACCAAAACCTTTTTTCCGTTTTTACCAATAGAACGATAGACCCGGTAAGTGCCGGGAAATGTAGACGGTGTCCAACTCAGATCGACACGCCGTGATGTCGGTATTTTGGTGAGCGAGAAATTGCGCGGCACGGTTGGCGGTAGATAAGTCTCGATCTCGACGATTGCAGCTGCAAGGTCTGGGTGCTTACCGATTCGAACGCCAGCGCCTTGAGGTGTTCCCGTTGCGACCATTAAGTCACGAATCTGCTTGGGGCTCATCCGGTAGCGATACTTCTTCAACACAACCGACTGCAGCGACGCAACCGCTCCCGCAACCAACGCCGAGGCTGAGCTGGTACCGTTAGCGATCTTGGTGTAGGACTGGCGAGTGTCACCACCGACTTTTGCCAGGTCACCCCGACCTGTGGAGACCACCCCCTGAGCCCAACCTTGCAAATTCAGTCGGCGCCCGACGTTGCCACTGAATGCATAAATATGCCGTTTATCCGGTGTGCCGCCGCCCACCACAATCGCCCCACTGTCACCGCGGTTTCGGTAGAATGCATACTGCGGACCATCCAGATTCAATGAGCCGTTACCTCCTGCTGCCACGACAATAATACCGGCCTTAGTTGCCATGCGGGTTAGCTGAAAAACACTGGCACTCACTTCAGCAGGCTCGAAATCATGCGTCTGCATTTCTAACAAAATCACATCCCCTGCCCGTGATCGATCAATCGCTTTGGAGATCGTTGCCGGCCGATCCCATCCGGATTGAGGATACTCAGTGAAAAACTGAACCTGAGCATTTGGCACAAGACCTGTGATCCCATAACCGTTTTCACCGGCTGCGAGAATCCCCATCATCGCCGTTCCGTGATCCTTGTATTGATTGGCTTTCGAGTGTGGAGTCCCGAATCGTTTGATACCCAGTCCTGCCAAATCTTCGTGAGAAAAATCGAATGCGTATTCGCAATTTGAAATCCGAACCCCGTCGCCACGTCCACCATGCAACCAGGCATGATTGATATTCATGCCGGGATTAGGACCTCGGTATTTCTGACGACCCACGAAGTTTGCGGTTTGAGGTAATATGTCTCCCGGTGGAGGCGGGACTGTATCGCGTGCTTCCAGTTCCACATACTCGACCAATGGAGAATCATAGAGCTGACGGGCAATGCGAATTTGGTCAGATCGATTCGGAACTTGCAGTTGCGCCACTAATAATCCGCCGAAATCAAATTGCTCCTCTCCCGTTGCTTTCTCAGCACGGATCAATGCGGCTGGTTTCGCGGCTTCTGCGTATTGGGGCAATGCCTGTGTAAACCGAATCCGGTTCTCCTTTATGACTTTCAACAGCTCTCCGGGAATTTCAGCAGCAGACAAAACAATTTGCCCCTGCTCTCCCACTCTGGCTTTCAGATAATCGCGAAACTTAACAATGACACGAAGTGCATCTCCTTTACCCGGAACCCGAAAAGGTTCCCGATAATTCACGACACGCTCTTGTAATTCATCTGGCTTTGCCAAGATCGCGGCTTCCTCTTTCGTTCGCA
>JAHDCN010000073.1:0-7214 GCA_020629815.1 Verrucomicrobiota bacterium | reverse complement strand
TCTAAAACAAGATCATTCTACCCGTTCGATCTCGGAAAACTCGGTCTTGGTTTCTTTCGCGTAGACTCCAATCCAGGGGACGCTTTCCAGACTGGATGGCAGTTGATGTTCAACCCGGGTCTCATCAACTTTCACGATCAACTTTCCATGGTCCAAATCGATGGTGATCTCGGCTGTGAATTCTTTCTTTGGGTCATAACTGGCTCTTTCAGAAGCGCCAATTCCTACATTGCCCCAGCTTCCATCAAACGCCCCATGTCGATTCATACCAATCATCGTTCCTGCCTTGTGCAGGCGATCATTCTGATCGACCGGCCCAAAACAGAAGAGGGCATTTCTGGTTTTTGATCCGGTTGCCGTTTGGTAACGAAGGCGAAAAACCGCTTTCTCCTGGATTGGCGTTTCCAACTTCTTGACTGCAAATGCCTCGCCTTTTGACGCGTCGAGTAGAAACCCATAATCGGTTTTCGAAATTACTCCGCCCTTAACTTTATCAAACTCTCCACCGGTTTTGTCTTCTCCATCCGCTAAAGGCCCTCCGCGTTTCCGACTGCCACCATTCTTGTTTGCCCACCATTCACTCGGCCCTTCTTCTTCAATTCCTTTCCAGACCTCCAGAAAGCGGCTTTTCATCTCTGCGAGTTTCTCCGGTTGCTCGCCAGCCAGATCATTTTCTTCCGTCCAATCTTTTTGGATTTCATAAAGTTGAAATTTTTCCAACCCCTCGTCGGCGACGATCTTCCAGTCTCCGATGCGCATCGCAGCATGGCTACTCTTCGGCGCGATATGGGTTCGCCAAAACAAAGGAACCGGTCTTTCCAATTCCTTGCCCGCAAAAGCCGGAACCATATTGACCCCATCAATCGTCCGATCATCCGGAAGTGGGATATCGACAATTTCCAGCACGGTGGAAAAAATATCTGAGCCAATGATCGGCACTTCGCTCACTGTTCCCGGTTTGATTTTTCCGGGCCAGCGAACAATTCCCGGGACCCGAATCCCACCCTCGTGACTATCCCGTTTGCGCCCCCGCAATCCACCGGTCGAACCCCAGGTTCGGTTTTGTTGCGATTCGGGCTTCTGCAAATTTCCTCTTCCTGATCCCTCCGGACCATTGTCGCTAGTAAAAATCACAAATGTGTTTTCACGGAGATCCAATTCATCGAGAGTTTTCATCAAATTGCCGAAGGCATGATCAATCTGGGTGACATTGCCGTGGTGCTGTCGTACGCCCGGATTTTCGATATCCGAATACAGCTTCATGAATTCCGGATCGCTCTCGATCGGAAGATGCGGCTCATGTGTCCAAAGGGTTACGAAAAAAGGTTTATCAGGATCACGTTCCTTTCGAAGCCAATTGCTCACTTCCTGCTCACAAAGGGGAGCAGAAAACCCTTCCAGCGGCCCGACCTCTTTACCATTGCGAACAAAGTTGATCGGATCTTTGTGTGAAGGCGCTGCGTTGTTCTGCGTCGCAAACCACCAGTCGTAGCCATGGTCATCGGGTTGCGGTTGCTCGGGACGATTGAAGTAGCCGTTCAAATGCCACTTCCCGCTATGCATCGTTTCGTATCCTTTTGTCTTAAGCAGCTCCGGAATGGTGATCTCACTTTCACGAAGGTGCGCTTCGTTCCCAACCGGAAGCCAGCGCCACACCCCATTCCGATACGGAGTTCTACCCGTCAGAATCGACGATCTACTTGGAGAACAAACTCCGCAGGATGAATAGGCCTGAGTGAAACGAACCCCTTCTTTCGCAAACTGATCAAGATTGGGTGTTTGAATTTTTTCGTGTCCATAGCAAGCCAGATCTCCCCAGCCAAGGTCATCGGCCAGGAAAACGATAAAATTCGGCTTCTCTTCGGCCACCCCGAAAGAGGAAAACAGCAGAAGCGCAGTCAGCAGGAAGATCTTTCTCATCCCCCGACTGTAGGCGCGACTAAGCCCGAGCGGAAAGCGCAAAATCAGACAGAAGTCAGCCACGCAAATTGCACGCACAGATCAGCGCTTTTAAGCCCGCCATTTCAATCGAAGAGTCCACGCCACATCCCCAAAAAAGATCGCCGGTAGCATCATCGTGAATCTGAACGTACGCCGCTGAATCAGCATCCGACCCACCCCGAAGCGCCTGACTCCGATAGTCGCTCACGTGAAAATCTTTCAAGCCAAGGGTTTCCAGCATATGGACAAATGCGTTGATCGGACCATTGCCATTTCCTTGTCCGGAATGTTCGTCGCCATCGATCTGAACTTTGGCCTGACAGATCACTTCACCTCGAGCAGCAGACTGATGGTCCAGCTCGAACTCCACAAGCTTCATCGGACTGGCAATATTGACAAAATTCTCGAGAAAAATCTCCCCAATCTCTGCATTACTCAACTCGGCTCCTCTGGCATCGGCGATGTCCCAGGTAAACTTCCCGACCTGAGGATGCATTGTTTTCGGCAGATCGAATCCATGCTCGCGATCCAACACGTAGGCTACGCCGCCTTTGCCACTCTGGCTGTTGATCCGAATGATGGCCTCATAGTTTCTGCCGATATCCTGCGGATCAATTGTCAAATACGGCACACCCCAGGCCAAAGCCGGGTCGCTCTCTGACTCCTTCGTACGAAGATCCAGACCCTTCTTGATCGCATCCTGATGACTTCCCGAGAAAGCGGTAAATACCAACTCGCCTGCATAGGGCTGGCGCTCAGGAACCTTCAAACGAGTGACCTCCTGATAAATATTCCGAATTGAACCAAGATCGGAAAAATCGAGCCCAGTCTCAATACCGTGACTGTTCATGTTTAAGGCAACAATCACGATATCGAGATTGCCGGTGCGCTCGCCGTTGCCGAAAAGCGTACCTTCCACACGATCAGCTCCGGCGAGCAGACCCAATTCTGTAGCTGCGATTCCGGTGCCGCGGTCATTGTGGGTATGCAGGCTAATCACCGAGTTTTCCCGGTTGTCCACATTCCGGCAAAACCACTCAATCTGATCCGCATGAACATTCGGAGTCGACCACTCCACCGTCGCCGGCAAATTCAAAATAATCTTCCGATCAGGAGTTGGCTCCCACACGGCTGAGACCGCATTGCAAACCTCCAGAGAATATTCCAACTCGGTATCAGAGAAACTCTCCGGCGAATACTGTAGATCGATCTGAGTGTCCGGCAGGGTCGGGACCAATTCCTTAATAAGCTTCGCGCCATCGACAGCGATCTCCTTAATTTTTTCTTTGGAAGCATTTCCAAAAGTCACCCGGCGCTGCAGAGGCGATGTCGAATTATACAGGTGCACGATTGCCTTTTTGACTCCTTCCAAACTTTCGAAAGTTCTCCGAATCAAGTGGTCTCGTGCCTGCACCAACACCTGAACAGTCACGTCGTCAGGAATCAAATCCTGGTTCACCAACTCACGAAGAAAGTTGAACTCGGTATCGGCAGCGGAAGGAAAACCCACCTCAATCTGTTTGAAGCCAATCTTTACCAGCATGTCGAACATCTTCAGCTTCTCATCCACGCTCATAGGTAGAGGAAGAGCCTGATTGCCATCACGAAGGTCAACACTGCACCAAATGGGAGCAGAGGTAATCGATCGATCCGGCCACTGACGGTCCGGCAAATCGACCGACGGGAACGGACGATACTTGTTTAACGATTCAGGTTTCATAAAACGATTGGGTTTTCAGGAGAAAATTCAGTACACAGATATCCCGGGAACGGGTAAAAGAGAGTTGGGATGAGACGAAGAAAAATGGGCAATCAGCCCAGAAGTAGCACCAGCCCGGGAAGGAGCAGGAGAGAGCAAATTGAGGTGCTGTTCGTCGATGAATTCATCTTGAGAAAAGCCTATACCCGATTTGCAAGCTGTCGAGAGCTAATCATCTTGCGCCACTTCGAAAGAAAAAACCTGCTTCAGCGCCAAAAAAGCCAGGCCCGCTTCCGAAGCAGCCATCGCATCATCCTGAAGCCCTTGAGACTCGAGGTATTCCCGCTGACTGGAGAGGCTTGCTGTCTGTAACCCCAGAGATTCCCCCCAATTTTGCAGATCCTCAAAAGTAACATCGCAGGTCAGGTCCTGTTGCCCAAATCGAGCATACACATCTCCCCCTTGAACTCGCTGATTGCGAAAGTAGCCACGCATCGTACCCGCTGGACGCTTGTCGTAAATCCGCTCTCTCGTCCGATCTCCATAATCAATGGTCAGCCACTCACCGGATTTTCCGTGCAGGCATTCAACGGCTTCACGCAGCCAGTCATGATACGAATCATGTCGTTCCATTCTCTGACCAACAGGCCAATCACTGCCAAACTCTTCAAGACCTTCTGCAAACGGCCGAAACTCTTCAGCGATTCCTTTTGCAGGATCGTAGACAACCATCACCTCTTCCCAGTTCTCACCATTCCATCGGAACCAGCGGGCAGGAAACGCATCGACTAATTCGTTAGAAAAAATCAAGACTCTGTCCCTGGATCCTGTGAGCGCTGACTTCAAAGACGAAAACCATTGGATCGAATACCTCTTCAACTTCTTCTTTTGGCGCTCCAAAAGCGGATGCGAAATATCCACAATCCGGTAGTCCAGTTTGCGACGAGTCCACCACGGCAGCGAACGAAGCACAGTCGCGGAAAGTGCCCCGGTTCCTCCTCCCACTTCGATCACCGTAATTTTCTCGCCATCTGACGAATCCTTCACCCAGTGGGCAATCCCACGCCCCAGCGCATCGCTCAACTCGGGGGCAGTGGTAAAATCGGATCGCTCACCACCCACATCTTCGATTCGGGATGAATAATAGCCGACAGGTTCAGCGAAAAGCGCCCATTCCATAAATTGGCTAAAGGGCACGCATCCCCCCGCTTCGGAGAATGCGTTTTCGAGAAATCTTCGAGTATTGGACACATCTGTAACCAACTCCGCTGAACGACAAGCAAAAGGAGAAAAATTGCGCCATTTTGGCCCAGTTAATTGGCACAAGACAGAAACAAATCGAGCCAAAAGGGCACATTTTGATTATACGAACCAAATCAGAAAAATACACAACTATTTAATTATAAACATTTTATGAAACATCAAACAGATCGGCACAGTTACTGCATCTAGAATCCGCATAACCAAGCAAACTATGAAAAGACACACCAATCCTACTACAAACGATCTGTTCTCGACCTTAGAGTGGTTCTTCAACGACTCTCTTGAGTCTTTCTCCCCTCTATTTCGGGAAACCCGTAGAATTCTCTCCAGTGCCTCCACCGCAGCCAATCCGGTAAACTGGTACGAGGACGACGAAAATTTCTATGCTCTCGTAGATCTCCCGGGCGTAAAAAAAGACGCGCTCGATCTTGAAGTGGAAGACGGGCTCCTCCGGCTCAGTTTCTCCCGCTTGAGCGGAAATCCAGCCGGGGACAAAACCGAAACTACTCTTCGAATCCCCGAAGACATCGACACAACCGCAATCGAAGCGGGACTGGAAGATGGCGTTCTGACGGTAGCGCTTCCGAAATCGGAGGAAAGAAAACCGGTTTCCGTAAAAGTTTCCTAATTTCTCCGCAAGCAAGACAACCAAGCAAAACACCAAAATCCTTATGAACGAAAATTCCTGTAAAGATGGAGTCTGCTCCACAGAGATTACCCCCACAACAAAGACAGCCCTTACCGAAGCACCGGCTACGGTCAGAAAACCCCGATACACCTCGCGCTATGATGAACAGGCCTGGGAAGTAAATGTATCTCTTCCCGGGGTTCAGCGTGATGACCTCACGGTCTCAATTGAAAATGAGATCCTCGAGATTCAGGGAAATCGTGTCGTTGCCGTTCCGGAATCCTGGAAGCCATTGGGTTCCGCTCCGGTCACAGGCGCTGAAACCACCTATCGACTTCGTCTCGACGTCGGCCCCGAAGTCGATGAGACGCAGGTATCTGCAGACTTGAATGACGGCATGCTCACCCTGCGACTTCCGCTCCGCGAAGCAGCAAAACCACAGAAGATCGAAGTGCGCTAAGTCCAACTAGCCATTCGTCAAAATTCCACCGAACAGGTCGATGGTGCCCCATCGACCTGTTCGTATTTCCCGATTGTCGCTTTACCTCGATGTACGGTAGACTTCTTTTCCGTGGAAAGATTCATAACAGCGAGCTGCTTCCTGATATTGCTGGGCTGGACGATACCGTTCGTTCCAGCTCAGGAAACAGCAGGCGTTCGAATCCCGCAGGGCGGCGATTCGTTCATCACTCTTGGGGATCAGGAGGATGATGAGCGGGCAGTCGATTTTCAAATTAAGGTAGAGGCTCCCACCCCGGCAATTCGCAATTCCTTTCATCACTACAGCAGGCAACTGCAACGCGACTTCAATCGGGTTCTGCACCTGAGCAAAGAGCAGTGGGAAGATCGCTGGTCCATCCCCCTTCATATCCAGATTCAGGGAAAAGACACCGACGAATTCGAAGGAGGCCGCTATGTCGTCACCAAACCTTTTCTCGGTGCCGACAATCGCTTCCATATCTACGTCTATGTGAAACTGCATCAGCGTTTCGAAGATCAGGAATTCGCGCGCGGATTCATCAAAGCAATGCTGTTGGAGCAAATGTTGCGCCCCCATGCCGGCGCACCGGGCAAACTGCAAGACCGGCGCATTTCCGTTCCGGAATGGATGATTTATGGATTCGAAGAACTGATCAATCACAAACGAAACGGCCGCCCCAGCGCGTTTTTTGCCGGCTACTTGAAGAGCGGCCAACTTCTGGGTGTCGACAAGATTATATCAGAATCAAATGCTCAGGCTCTGGCACCGATGAGTCGGTCAGCGTTTCAAGCCTCCTCGTCAGCCTTGGTTGAAGCTCTGGTAAAGCAGCCGGGTGGAACGATTAGCATGCGCAGCGTCCTCTACGATCTGGTTGATGCAGGATCCGGCAAAACTCACGCCTTGCTCCGGCAACACTTCCCCGGTTTTCGTGAAGTTCAAAACGGCGTGGATAAATGGTGGGCTCTGCAGGTTGCCATACTCGGCCAGCAACAGAGCTTTGAGTTTTTCTCTCCGGAAAGAACAGACGAACTGGTTTCCCGGGCGCTAACGGTTCGCTTCGAGCCGGCTCCGAAAAAAGTCGAAAACAGCAAGCAACCCTTTGCCAACATCGGGAAAGGAAAATTCAAATTCCTGGAGAAGCTGAAGCAAAAAAATCAGGCAAAATCGAACGAGCCACTCCGGGCGGTGCCAACCACCGAACT
>JAHDCN010000072.1 GCA_020629815.1 Verrucomicrobiota bacterium | reverse complement strand
GTCCGAATCGAGACGGCATCCTGGCTGGCCGATAGTTCCGAGAAACATCGCGAAACGGCGCTGAACGTGCTGATCTCTGCACTCGAAACAGAAGACTGGTGGAGCGCTCTGCGCGCCTGTCGTTCAATCGAGCTGCTCGGGGAGAAAGCTCGCCCGGTGCTACCAACCATGCGCAAGCTCTACGATTCCACCCGCCACGAGAAAGGCGACCAGCACTTCTTCCTAGCCTTTTCGGCGGGAGCCTTTCTGGATAAAATGGGTGAAAAGACGGACCCCTGGGATTTTACGCCAGCGGCAGGAAGCTTTTCGGCGGATCCTCCGGATAAGAAGAAAAAGTAAGCTGGATCATTACTCGCCCAATTGTTGCTTTAGCGTTTCTTTGTTTTCTAATCTGCATACAAAGCGGCGATGTTGCTTCTCCTGAAGCATACCGTATTCAATCGATGTGCTCTGCGGGAGCTTTTTTGTTCAGTCTTGTTGGCATCGTCATTGCCTTGGTGGGCAGAAAAAAACTTATACTTCTCACATGCTTAATTCTGGTTTTCCTCTCGATTGTTTCCCTTGTCCGACTTCCAAGTTACATCGTAACCACTTAACATCGCCCCCGCTAACGGGTTTCCCTTTTGTCGCGAAGCGACAGTTCATTGTAGCCGGGGATTTCAATCCCCGGGTTTTTACCGACCATCCTATGACGTCGGGAACCGACGATTCATCGCAGAAGCCCTGACATCACAAATAACCCGTCGGTTCCCGACGACTTGATTACGAACAGTTTTGCGGGGATTGAAATCCCCGCCTATGTTGAGACGTCAGTTCCTGACGGAATGACTGACGCGAAAATTGTATTGTTAAGTCAGGATCGACGTAGAATTGTTAGACAGAATTTTCCCAAATTCCGCTACCAGTTTCTCCCTACCAACCCATGCCCGGAAAGAACATTCCCGAAGACAACATCACCGCCTCCAGAACAGTGATAGGCCCCTTCGGGGAATTGGTGCTGCTTGCATCCGATAACGGAATCTGCGGCTGCTTCTTTGCCCATCGAGTGCCGGAGGAGCTGATCATTCCTGAAAACGCATCGCCCTTTCTGGACCAGGCGGAAGAGCAGTTGACCGAATATTTTTCCGGTGATCGTCAGTCATTTGATTTAAAATTGGATACATCTGGAACCGAGTTTCAAAAGTCGGTTTGGGATTCTTTGCGCCGAATCCCTTTTGGCTACACGAAATCCTACGGAGACATTGCTGAAGAGATTGGAAACCCCAAGGCGGTTCGCGCTGTCGGCCTGGCCAACGGAGCTAACCCTGTCTCAGTCATAGTTCCCTGCCATCGGGTAATCGGCGCAGACGGCACCCTGACCGGTTTCGGTGGCGGGCTCGACATGAAGCGAAAATTGCTCGAGCACGAAGGAGTTCTTCTCAAAGTGAACTAAAACATTCTTCCCTACTCAGCCACCCACCAGTTCGAAGTCGACAAATCCCCGGCTTCGATCCACTCGAATCAGGCGAACTTCAATGCGATCTCCGGGGCGGATTTCGTGGCGGGAGGAACGGCTTTTAAATTTGTTCTGTCCCCGATCAAAGTAGTAATCCCCTCGCGCAGGCAGGTCCATCTTTCGGATCATTCCACGCGTGCGCAATTCCTCGAGCTCGAGGAAAACGCCAACCGGACGCAGGTCAGTCACCAGGGCTGAAAAGGTTTTGCCTTCTTCTTCCCGACAGAGAATCTCGAGATACTCGATCATCTTCAGCTTCCGGGTTTCCATCTCCGCATCGGCGGCAACCCGCTCGGTTTTGGAAATATGCTGAGCAATATCGCTCATGCCCTGCTCGTTCGGAGTGGATGCCGGGCTCTCCTCTGCGAATGCCTCCCGGTTGCGTGACATAAGGCGCTTCAGAGCCCGGTGCACGACCAGGTCAGCATACCGACGAATCGGGCTGGTGAAGTGAGTGTAATTCACCTTGGCCAATCCGTAGTGCCCCAGAGGCGCATTCGAATACGCAGCACGACGCAGGCTCTTCAATAAGCCGATCTTCAAATTCTCTTCTTCAGGCTTGCCCTTGAAAGACTTCAGCAATTTTTGCAATTCCTTGCGAATCGTTAGATCACCGCAAGAGAATCCGAGACTGCGTGCTTGATCGGCATATTCATCCAACTTTGACGGATCAGGATCTTCGTGGATCCGGTAAATGGATGGAGCTTTGGCATTCTTGATCTCTTTAGCCACGGCTTCATTCGCCGCCAGCATAAACTCCTCGATCAACTGGTGACTTTCGTCGTAGATCTCGGTTTTGGTGCCAATGGGCTTGCCCTTTTTATCGAGCACGATTCTCACCTCGGGAAAATCCAGGTCGAAGGCTCCAGCTTCCAATCTTCTCTGCCGCAAGACCGCTCCCAGCTTCCAGGCACGTTTCACATGCCGGGCGTAATTTCGCTCCTCCGGGTTTTCAAAGGCATCAATCGCTTTGTCCGAGAGCATCATTCGGTTGTAGGCCTCTTCATAGGTGTAGCGCCAGCCCGATCGAATCACTGCTCTGACGAAGCGCACCTTTTTCATCGTGCCGGTTGAGCCAAACGTCATGATCGCAGCGTGGGTGAGGCGCTCGACATGCGGATTCAAGCTGCAGACGCCGTTGCTCAATTTTTCCGGCAACATAGGAATCACCCGGTCCGCAAGATATACGCTGTTGCCGCGCTTGCGGGCTTCCTTATCGAGTGCGCTCCCCGGTTTCACATAGTGGGATACATCAGCAATGTGTACAGCCAATTCCCAGCCACCACCTTCCAACTCCGTTACCGAAATGGCATCGTCGAAATCACGAGCATCTTCCGGGTCGATGGTAAACACCTCTTTGTCCCGCCAGTCTTCCCGGGATGCAATCTCCTCTTCGGGTATCTCCTCTTCAACAATATCTGCTTCAGTCTGGGCCCGATTCGGAAATTCCAGCGGAAGACCGTAGCGATGGATCACCGCCAGCATATCAACATGCGGATCATCCGGCCGCCCAAGCACCTCAACCATCCGAGCGACTGGCGGCATTTGTGGACTGTCCCAGGCGACGAACTCGGCGACGACAAGATCGTTCGGCTTCGCCTGTTTCATCACCTCGCTTAGTTTGAAATAGTTTGGCAAGCGACTGTCTTCGGGTGCGACAACTGCGGAATGCCCGCGGCGATGATAAATACCGACAATCTTCTGGCTGCTTCGCTCCAACACATCAACCACCCGCCCCACTGGTGACTCGTCTTCTCTTCGGGAACGGGACCGCTCCCGGTGCTTGCGCGAATACTTGTGCCACTTAGGAGCACTGCGAGTGGTAAGTCGAACAGCAACCCGATCTCCATGAAGTGCATTTGCAGTAAATCGACCGGGAACAAAAACACGTGGTCGCTCTTCGTTGCGCAATGCGGCAATCTTTTCGGGTTCGTCGGGAACGAAAAATGCACTGCTCGATTTGCCCCGTCCCGAGAACTCGATGCGGCCGGTAAAGGGAGCCGACTTCGAAGACGTATTCGGCAATCGATAACGGGATTTCTTTCCCTGAACTATCTTTCCCTCTGCCTCCAAATCACTAAGTGCTTTGCGAAACGCAGCTCTCTGCTTCGGAGAAACGCCAAGCTCACGCGCCATCTCGGATTTATTGAGTGGGCGGAAGCCGGGACTTTTAACAAGACCGAGGATCTTTTGATGAAATGCGTGCTTCAAGATATAAGGGGTGAAAAACCGTAAGAATTTGCTGGACGTAGCAACCGTTTCTGTGTTTACATTGTATTGTCATTAAGAAACGACCTTATTTTCTGGTCAACACCCTCCTTTCTTCGTAAACATGCGCCATACCATGAAAATCGCACGTCCCAATAGTCGCAAATCTTCGACCGGCTTTACTCTGATCGAATTGATTGTTGTTATCTCCATTATTCTGATTCTCGGCGGGTTGATGTTCCCGGCCGCGAACGGGGCTCTCCGGAAAGCGGAGAAATCTCATGCAGAGAATGAGGCTCACAATTTGAAGAACGCGATTTCCGCTTACTTCACCGAGTATCGCAAATACCCTGTCGATCCAAAGGATTCACCAAGTGAAACCGACGAAATGCTTACCGACAACAAGTTGATGGATGTGCTTCTCGGATCGGATCCTGAAGCAGAGCCCGGTGGCCTGAATCCACGCCGGATCGCTTTTTACACTGGTAAACAAGCGAAAAAGGCGGGCGGTGGAAAATTCCGAAAAGGGGTTTCTTTAGAGGCTGATGGAACCGGCGAGCTCTGGGACCCCTGGGGTGAGTATTTCAGCGTCCGTCTTGATCTTGACTACAACAGCAGAGTAGAAAAACCGCAATGGGACACCACTACAGATGCTACTGTTCTTCCTCAATCAATCCTGATTTGGAGCAAAGGGCGCGACAAGGAAGAAGAGACTTGGAAGGACAACGTGAAAACCTGGTAGGCTATCCTTTTACCTCAGACTATTTTTCAAGACCACCTTCCTCACCGGAAGGTGGTTTTTTCGTATAGAACGAGCCTACTCCACAATGAAGAACGGATTGAGCAGGTTTTCCTTATTGTAGACGAGAGGGCCACCGGTTTCGTGGGCATTTACCTGCCGTCCTGCGCCCAGAGCGATCGCGTGAGCAGCACCAGTATCCCATTCCATGGTGGGACCAAGCCTCGGGTAGACATCCGCAGCACCTTCTGCAACCAGACAAATTTTCAGCGAACTTCCTGCAGATAGGAACTCGACTGTTTTCCCCTGAGATTCCAGGTCTGAAACAAAATCCTGTACGTCTTGAGTCAGGTGAGAACGGCTCGCCACGACGGTAATCGACGATTTCTCCGAATAGTGAGCTCCTCCGGTCATTGCCACCGCCTCTCCTCCATCCGTTGAAGACCACGCACCTTCTTCCACGACTGACCAAAACATTCTGTCTCCGACTGGTTGATAAACCACCCCCAGGACAGGCGTCCCATTATGAATAAGCGCAATATTCACAGTGAACTCACCGTTTCGCTTAATGAATTCCTTGGTGCCGTCCAGCGGATCGACCAACCAAAAATACTCCCAGTCCTTTCTCTCGCTATATTCCAGCGTTTTCGTCTCTTCAGAGATGATCGGGATCTCTGGATAGAGCTGCTCCAGAGCAGAAACAATCACATCATTTGATTTCTGATCTGCTTCTGTTAGCGGCGACTTATCCTCTTTCACATCGACCGAGAACTCCGTCCCGTAGACTTCCATAATGGCAGCACCCGCATCTCTGGCGACAACCTTGAGCTTTTCGATATCAATGTTTTCCAGCATGACCGGAACCATGCCAAGCTAGAGCGATCCGTCAAACACTATAAGACTATGGCTCAGACAGTTTAACGAAGCCCTGCCAATTGCTCCTGAGTCCATTTTGCGGCCCGGACCGCATCCGTGTCGTTTGGATTGTCCTGCATGTACATCTTCCACTCCGCCTGAGCTAGCTCGTAATGAGTCTTGGCTCCATCTTTATCTCCTGCATTGAGGCAGGCAAAACCAGCTAGGCCTTGAGTTCTCGCGAGCGCACTTCGATACTCGGGAAGCGCATACTCTGAATTTGCGATACTGGAAAATATCAAAATAGCCTGCTTCAGCGGCTCACGGGAGTCATCATATTTTCCTGAGTCGCCGAGTAACTCAGCAAGGTGAGCCAGCCGCTGCCCATAGGAAAATTTCACATCGGTTGGCGTGGAAATATTCTGCTGAATTACGGGTGACAGGATCTCTACGGCCCGTTTTTCCAGTTCTATGGCATTTGTTCGCTGCCCACCATCTCTTTGATTCTTCGCCATCGCCCCGAAAACATCTGCCAAAGTTTTCTGATAATTCGGCTCAAATGGGTTCTCTGGAATCACGCCGGCCAGGACATCCGCCGCAGCCTTAAGCTTCTTGAAATCGTTCTGCAAAAGACCAACCCGCGCCAGGCTGTTTCCCAGCCCCAGCTGGTAGCTATCGACCGCAGCATTCAGTTTCACCGCTTTGCCAAACAAATTGCTCGCCTGTTGATAGGCCTCGATTGCCTTGGTCCCCTCGCCTTTTCCTTCCAGAATTCGGCCAGACAATCCGAAGGATTTCGCCAATGCCGATAAAATGGCATCATTCTCCGGCTCCTCCTGCTGCAATTCCAAAAGCTGAGTGCCAATAGACTGGGCGGCATCGAGGGCAACATCACTACGATTCAAAATTCGTTCACACTCAGCAATCGATAGCAGGTTGACCTGCATTCGCACCGTCGCATCGACTGCCTCCTTCGGCTCCACTCTGCGGAACTCTCCCAACCAGGTTGACGATTCACCGAAATAGTTCATCGCTGAAGCGTATCGACCTTTCTTCATGGAAATCTCACCCATTGCCCGCTTTCCGCGTGCCAGATTGTCGATCTGCTCGGGCGGTCTTGATCCAGTCTGTTCCTGTATCGCCAGATAGCGACGCTCGGCCTCATTGTAGGCTTCAATCGCTTTGTCGTTCTCCCCAGTTTCCTTGTAAATTTCCGCGAGATAGAACAAAGCATTGGCAGTAGACCCCAAAAAATCCGGAGCATCCCCGTAGACTTCGATGAGACGCTCATAGTGTCGTCTGCCATCGATGAGAGCCTGCTTTCTTCCCTCCTGGAAGGCCAATACATCAGTGTCGCGGTTATCAAGAACCAGACGGAAAAATACGTCCCCATTATCCTGAGTCGCCCGCACAATCTGGCGGGCCAGCTTCGCCTCACCAAGCAAACGGCTTCGGGAATCTTCTGCTTCATCCAGTTTGGAAAGAATCACCTGTTCTGACTTCTTTTTCTCATCGAGCATTCGATCAAAATCCGCCGCCTGCTCTTCGATACTCTCTTTGTGCTGTTTCGTTTTGGAAACAAGACTATCCCCCTGGCTTTTCAGCTTCCACTGGGAGAACAACAAACCTACCAATAGCGGCAGAAACGCGATGATCGCTGCTGCACCAGCCACTTTCCACCAGAACGGAACATCCCCTGTCTTCAAAGACGAGATAGCGGAAATCTTCTGCGTTGGGGCTTTTGCCGTTGCAGCGGTATCCGGAGAAACCGTTTTTTCCTCGGTGACCGAAATCTTTGGTTCAGGTTTCTTCCCAGCGGATCGAACCGGAGTTTCTTTTACTTCTGTCGGCGCAACTTCATCCCCTTTCTCAGGAGCGGCCTTGGGCAAAGGCACTTTTTCAACCACCTGAACGGATTCCTCCTTGGAAGGAACTACGCCGCGCAGAGCAGCAGCAACTTCCCTGCTAACTTCCGCCATCGAGCCGTATCGCTCCGCCGACGCGTAAGCCAGACACTTCTCAATCACCGGTCTCAGTGCCAACTCCGAAGGATCGGCTTGATCGGCACCCGGCCAGCTGATTTTTGCCTCTTTGGCAAGTTGTTTGGAAAAATGAGCCGAAGCCACAGTGAGTTGACCAAACGTAATCGCCGGCAACTCGTCAAAAGGTCCCGGATCAGCGAGATACTGATCATGCAAATCATTCAACCGGGGCAGTTTGCTTGTGAGCAAATAATAGGCGATCACCCCGAAGGAATAGATGTCCCAGACCATTCCCTTTCCTCCCGAGTAGTCCCCCGTCGACAACTGCTCCGGGCTGAGGAAGAACATCTGTTCACCAGCATCGAGATACTGACTCCCGGCAACAAAAGCCTCGCCGAAGTGAGCGATACAAACATCGGGATCGCCCGACTGATCATCAGTAACGAAAATATTCGAGGGGCGCAGCCCTCCATGGAACAAATCCTCTTTGTGAATACTTGCCAGCCTCTTGGCCAGAGCCTTCACCAATGGAACGGCAAGACTTCCCTCTATAACCTGATTCTCGCCAACTCTCTTAATGGAGGAGTCCCAACCGAAGAACGGCATGGCGTAGGCAGTTGGGGTATCCTTATTCTGAAAGGCAAAGTCATGAATCTTCGCCATCCCGGGAAGCTCGAAATCTGGCTCTGCAAAATGTTTGAGCGACTGATAGATCAACTGGTCATTCGTCGCGAGAGACTTTAAGACCCGCACCACGCGTTTCTCACTCCCGTGAAAGGTAGCGAGAAAAGACCAGCCAAACGGGTCTTCGCCAAGCAGCGAATCAAATTGATATCCCGGTAATTCAGGCAAACGCATGAGATTCTATTACGAATAAAACGGGGGAAATATTATACTAAACCGAGGCCAAAAGTTCGACCGCAATCGACTCCCACTCCTCATCAATCTGACTCATTGAGATCGCAGGTTTCCCCGCGCGAGCATACCAGTATCCCGCATTTCCCAGGTCGCCTTCGATCGTATGCAACAGGGCGTGAATCCACGACCCTACCGAACTCGGAATATCCTGAGCGATATCGTGAGACGCATGCCATTCCCCCTTTTTTGCGTACCAAAGGGATTGCAACTCGGGACTGATCCCGGTCGGTGGCTCGTCGGACTCAACTGAGCTGAGAAACTCCTCTAAAGTCATTATAATTACTTTAGTTATCTTAATTAATTCAGCAAGTGCAAAAAATGGCAGACCAGCGAAAGCCTTTTCGGCATAAGTTACTTCATTCCCCCGTACAACACGGACACGGCTGCACCCAATGCCCCGGCTCCACTTCGATGAGTGACAGATCTTTACCGATGCTTTCCTCCCACTTCGGGTGATTGACCCGATGCCCGAAAGCACAGCCTTCGGGTGGATTGATCGGACTCGGAACATCGCCTTCGAGAAATTTTTCCTCTCGATCTGCCTTCGGATCGGGGATCGGAATCGCGTCAATCAACGCCTTGGTGTAGGCATGACGCGGTCGCTCGTAAATCGTATCCGCATCCGCCACCTCAACCAGCTTGCCGAGATACATGATCGCCACTCGATCGGAAACATGGCGCACCACCGCAAGATCGTGGGCGATAAAGAGGTAGCTCAATTCCAGATCGCGCTGCAAATCCATCATCAGATTCAGCACCTGGCTTTGCACTGACACATCCAGAGCGGATACCGGCTCATCGCAAACCACCAGCTTTGGGTTCAGTGAAATCGCCCGGGCAATGCCGATCCGCTGGCGCTGACCTCCGGAAAATTCGAACGGATACTTTTGCACGGCGCTCTTGCTCAGGCCGACTTTCTCCAGTAAGTCCTCCACCTTTTTCTTCCGTTCCTCCCGGGAACCGATCTTGTGAATGATAAACGGCTCTTCCAGGATACTACCCACCGTATGCCGGGCATTCAAGGACTCCGCCGGGTCCTGAAAAATCATCTGCATGTCGCGACGCAGCGGCAACAGGTCGCGCCGCGGCATGTCGGTAATGTCGTGGCCATCAAAGTGAATCGAACCATCCGTCGGCTTCAGCAAACGAACGATTGATTTACCCAGTGTGGATTTCCCACATCCAGATTCCCCCACCAAGCCAAGTGTTTCGCCCTGATTGATAAACAGCGAAACGCCATCGACCGCCTTACAGGCAGCCACCGCACGCAGGAAAATCCCGCCCTTCACCGGGAAGTGCATTTTTAGATTCTCGACTCGCAGGAGCTCGCTCATGCGGCACTCCTTTCCAAAAGAGATTTTGGAGTGCGGTAGCTTGCTACCGCTTTGGGAGCGCGGATAAAGGGAAAACGCCAACCACCAAATCGCAAAAGCCTTGTCCCAAACGCATTGTCATCCTGAGCGAGCTTGCGAGTCGAAGGATCTCTCGATTCGCGAATACCGCTCAGATTACCAGACGACTCACCACTCGTGTTGGCACTCCTTTTCGCCACTTGGTCCTTTCCCGCGCACCGAGAGATTTCTCGACTCGCAGGCTCGCTCGAAATGACATTGGCTCGTGGCTCTGCGGATGCGTGGGGACACACATCCCTACCTTTTGCTTCCACTCTTTGCGATGATTTCACCCATTCTGAAAAACTGACACCAACTCTCAACGCCTGCCTCCCATTGTCATCCTGAGCGAGCTTGCGTGCCGAAGGATCTCTCGATTCGCTAAAACTCATCAAATCGCCTTTGGACTCCCCACCCGTATTGCCGCATTTGATCACATTGGCTCGTGGCTCTGCGGATGCGTGGGGACACGCATCCCTACCTTTTGCATCCGAGCGTAGTCTCACTACACCCCATTCCCTATACCCTATACCCTCCGACATTCCCTCAAAAACACTCATCACCCTTGCACACAAAACGGACAATTTTCGACCCAGTGTCCTTCACTGATTTCTTCGAACGGCGCGCGCTCATTTACCGCCGCTTCGTCATGCTCCACCTCAGCCCGCGTTGAAAAACGACAACCAGTCGGCATTTCATGCAAAGCCGGAACATTACCCTCGATCGTCGGCAACTTAGTCTTCCGCTCTCGATCCAGTCGCGGCATCGAGTTCAGCAAACCTTTTGTATAAGCATGCTGCGGATTGGCAAATACCTCTTTCACTGAGGCCTTCTCAACAATACGCCCGGCATACATCACGGCCACGTCATCACAGGTTTCGGCGATCACTCCCAGATCGTGAGTGATCAGGATGATGGCCATGCCCATCTCCTCCTGCAGGTCATTCATCAATTTCAAAATCTGTGCCTGCACGGTCACGTCCAGTGCCGTCGTCGGTTCATCTGCAATCAACAGATCCGGTTTGCAGCCCAACGCCATTGCGATCATCACGCGCTGACGCATTCCGCCGGAAAGCTGATGCGGATATTCATCGACCCGAATCTCCGGCGACGGAATACCGACCTTATCGAGGATTTCGATCGACATCTCGCGGGCCTCAGCTTTGTTCGCCGCCTTCTTGTGCAGTAGAAAAACTTCGCTCACCTGCCTGCCGATTTTCTGCACCGGATTGAGCGCTGTCATCGGCTCCTGGAAAATCATGCCGATCTCATCGCCGCGCACATCGACCATCACCTCTTCTGTCGCGTCGATGAGCTCACGCCCCTTGAACTGGATACTGCCATCGACAATCACCCCTGCCGGTCGTGGCAACAGCTGCATGATCGACAGCGCGCTAACACTTTTACCAGAACCGGACTCACCCACAATTCCGAGCGTTTTTCCGGAATCGACCGAGAAACTCGTCCCATCGACGGCAATGACGCGTCCATTGTCGGT
>JAHDCN010000560.1 GCA_020629815.1 Verrucomicrobiota bacterium | reverse complement strand
GTCGGCTGATCACGGAACCGCCAGTGATCGCCTTTGGCTGCAATCTGAAAGCCGCCTTCCTCCTTGCGCTCCTGCAATCCGCCGGTGATGGCGTGACAACTGAACCCACCGAGCCGATACGGAGCTTTCAGCTGCGGCAGTCGTCCTACGTAACTTCCGCTCGACGGAACATCGCCAACAAAGCCCGTTCCCGGTCCAACCGCAGCACTGCCGATGCGGGGATCAAAGGTGACGTCTTTGCCGTCTTTCCAAATGGTATAAAAGTGCGGAGTGTCCGCCGGGTTTCCGGGCAGGATTGCGGTGATGACGGCGGTGTTGCGACGCCACTCGTGATTGACGATCTCCGCCTCTCCGGCTGCAGGGATATTCTCCCAACCTTCCTTCGGTCCGACTTCTTTGCTGATGCGAACTTCCGCTTTTTCACCGTCGGATGCGAACAGGGCCATGAACTTTACCTGCCATTTGCCATCGACCTTTTTCAGCGAATCGCCAATCGCCCAGCAGCTCAGACATTCACAGTGTCGCGCTTCCTCGGCCTGATCGGTAGCCGCCTCGATGTGAAAACTGCTGATATCAAAATCGATCAGCCCCTGAGCCGCAATGCCTACATAGCCCTTGCTGTTCCAGTTGGGAATTTCCGCAGTAACCGCTGCCTGTTCTTTGCCATCGACCTGCATGATGGTATGCGCGGTGGCTTTGTCCTTTGCCGGGGAAACCTCGACCCGGATTTTGAATTTCTGCCCGGCGCTCAGTGCCGGGACATTGACCTTGGAATGGATCTTCTTGTTTCCTTTTCCGCCGCCGTTGCGAATCACGAGATTCCCTCCCGGTTCGCCATCGGTCCAACCGGCGAGCATGGTGCTGCCGCCAATCTGCCGGTAACTCTCGAACAAACCCTTGCCGCCAAAAGCGACACCGAGAAAGCCATTTCCGGGTGTGTACATTTTCCAGCTGGCCTTATCTCCTTCCGGAATTTCCTCCGGGCGACTGCCGTGAAACGTGCCTTCGATCTCGATCGCGAACGCCCCCTCCATTTTCCAATCGCGACGCCACAGGATACCGACGGGTAGGGACGGATCGTAATCGACCTCCATTTTGCCGGAGCCTTTCGGATTCGAACCTTTCGAGGAGTGAAACGGAAAACCGGTTCGGCGCGCGCGGTCACCGACATTTTTCAATCGACGACGCAGGGTGTTGTTTTTGATCTGCCAGTAGCCGGGATTCTGCGTTTCCCATCCGGCTCCGTGAAATAGAGAGTCCGGTCGCTGAAAGTCATCGACTAGTTGCGACTTGCCCTGAGCTCCGCCTATGCCGGGCAGCAAAGTGGACGCACCCAAAGCGGTGGAGGTTTTGAGAAATTGGCGACGATTGGTTTCGGGATTCATTTTTCCGCAGTGGTTTTGATTTGCTGTTTCAATTTTTCCAGACCGGCGAGATTATCGCGAAGCACCTGTTCGGTATCGAGGTCGTTCTGGTGATCCAAAATTCCGACGGGTCCTCTGTATTCGCTGTCGATCAATACCCGAAGCATTTCGAGTTCATGCTCGCCCTGGCCGAGAATCTGAATCTTGGGGTCTGCGCCGACGTTCATGCCGTTCAAGTTCAGGCACAGCAAGTAGGGCTTCATCAATTTCAACGCAGCAGCCCATTCATTGATTTGGTCATGACCATGATGCCAGTTGTAGACGATCCCCACATGGTCGTAGCCCTTTTCACGAAGAGCCTTGCAGACAGCTATCAAATTGGCGGGTTCACCGCCCCAGCC
>JAHDCN010000071.1 GCA_020629815.1 Verrucomicrobiota bacterium | reverse complement strand
AGGCATTTCGATTTTTCCTGTGTTTCGAGAAACTGAATCCGAGTGAGCCGAGCAGACCGAGGCTTGCGATCAAAGCCAGGTGCCAGAATCCAAGTGTGACATGGATCATCGCCGGTTCTTTCTGAAAAGTCGGCGCCAGAGGGCGAAGCTGCATTTTCCCTCGGGCATTCCGGTGTCGATACATCAACTGCCGGCCAAGGTTGGCAACATGACCGTCGATAAAGCTAAGCCGCATCAGCGAGCTGGCTGTGAAGATCTCCACGGTCCGGTTTCCCAGGTAAAACAAACGGCGTTCGGAGTAGCGGCTGCTTTGCCACCATCCCAAACAGACTGCCAGCAGAAGAATGAAGAAAATCAGAGAGATTGCGTATCGACGCAGAAAAGCACCCGCCATGATGGCTGCTACAGTTTCTGAAGGTAGTTGATGCTTTGCTTGATACTGGCAATCGGATTCGGTGAATGGTCCTGTTCGATGTGGCAGATAGAAACTCCGGTGTCACCGGCCGCCTTGATGATCGGTTCCATTGCGATACTACCATCGCCGAGTTCCTCAAAAGCGTCCTTGGGGATGTTGTTGTAAGCAGGGACCGCCTGACCCTTTTTCAAATCTTTCAAATGAAGTTGGGAAACCCGGCCGTTGAGCTCCGAGATCAGCGAGATGGGATCCTTTCCGCCGGCAACGACCCAGAAAACGTCGAGCTCAAATTTCATATCTTCTGAGAACTCATCGACAAAAACATCGAAGCCACTGCGGCCTTCGTCATTCTTCGGCTCAAATTCAAAGGCATGGTTGTGGTAGGCGAGTTGAATGCCTGCCTCTTTGGCAAGTGCCGCGCCTTTGTTGCAGTTTTCTGCGACCTGCTTGTAGTCGTCAAGAGATCCGCGGTTTCTTTCGGTGAGGTAGGGCACTACCAAATGGCTAAGCCCTGCTGCTTTGGCTTTTTCCAAAATTTTCTCAAAAGGTTCCACTCCGTCGTCTGTCGGATTGACCACCGAGTTCCATTCGAAATGAGAAGAGTTTACTGCGAGTCCTGCATCTTTGGCAGCTGCGATCACATCGAGTTTGCCGGGATAGCCATATGATTCGACTTGTTTGTATCCGGCATTCGCAACCGCCTTTATGGTTCCTTTGAGGTCTGCTTTGAGTTGGTTTCGAAGGGTGTAGAGCTGAATGCCAATATTCTGACGGTAGCGATTGTCTGCCTCCAGAGCGCGCAAACTAGCCAAGGGAAAAAGAGAGGATCCTGCAAAAATACAAAAAGAACGCCGATTCATTGTCACAGTTTGGAGGAAATTTTGCAATTGTCTATGCAAGAAGGTGAACGAATCCTGCTCGATGCAGCGCTTTCTGAATAAAAAATGCCCACTTGATGGGTAGCAGACAATTCAGAAAAGTCTGGAATTTGAGACAAAAATCCGACACCTTAGCAAAGAAAAAGTTCCTTCTTACCACAGAAAGTCATGTCAGCGATTATTAATGCCCTGAAAGGGTCCCTCGAAGCCGACCCGGAAAATTGGGAAACCCGGCTTGCTTTAATTCAAGCGTGTCAGGGAGAGGGATTGCATGATGATGCGATTGAAGCAATCAACGGTGCGGAATCACTCCCGGGAGATGATCTTGGATTGGTGGCCGCCGGCAAATGCTACGAGCTGGTTGGCGCGACTGATCAAGCACACGGAATCTATGCGGCAGCCCTCGACGTGAATCCTGAAAATGCCGAAGCGGTCGCAGCGATTCAAAGGATCACCGGAGCAGCTGTGCCAGTGGAAGCAGAAGTTGACGAGCCGGTTCTCGTTGCTGCAGTCGCTGATGAGGAAGATGCGGATGACGAAGTGGTAGCTGCGGTTGCTGTTGCAGAGCCAACCCCGACCAAAGCGAAGGCAGGTCAGAAAGCCCCTGCGCCGGTTATTGTTAGAAATCCGGACGAAATCGATCCTGAATTGGTTGCCGAGGCAGAGATGCTGCAGCAGGCCGAGGAGGAAAGTGAGCGCAAGCGTCTCGTCTCCATGCGCCGCGACAAATTGAATTCGATCGTTTTGACAGTTTTGATTCACGCGGCTGTGATTGCTGCGTTGATGTTGGTGGTTACTCAGTCTCCGCGCCCGGGCGCTCCTCAGATTGTGGCTTCGTCAATGGCGGAGCAGCAGCAGGAAACGATTGAGAACCAGACAATGAAGCGGCCAACCCAAACGGCTTCTTCTTCAGCCAGTTCCATGACAGATATTGTGTCTGTGCAGGCTACTTCCGCTTTTGCCTTTTCCAGTGTGGATGTCGAATCCACTTCCGACATGGGATTCGCTTCTACCGGAATCGATTTTGCTCCTTCGATGGACATGGGGATGCAAACGTCCAGCGAGTCGAAGATGATGTTTGGCCAGAAAATGGAAGGCGAAGTGTTGGGTGTGATTCTCGATGTTTCCGGTTCAATGGCTGAGTTCCTGCCACACGTGGTTCGTGAGGTGGATAAAAACTTCAAAGACGCGCCGATTGTTTATGTGCGTGACACCGTGATGCGGAAACGGACTCGTGAGCCGGACGTAAGACTGATTATTCCTGATGAGGTCAAGCCACGCTGGGAAGATAATACCCACTCCCCTTACTGGTTCCTGTGGCACGATTTGCCGAGAAAAGCTCCACAGCGCTACGTGGATCGCTTAATTGATACTTTCAAAACCCGCCCGAATTCCTTCCTGGCGATTCGCAGCGGCGGCGACATGGTGACATCTGCGATTGATTTCCTGGTCGAGCAGAAAATCGATTCTCTTTATATTTTCTCTGACTTCGAGGATTTCGCAGACGAGGAACTCGCGAAAGAGATCGGGCAGAATCTAGGCCGTCGCAAAATCCGCACCTACGTGCAACCGGCGGAGAAGACGACCGACAACCTGAAAACTCTCGACCAGAAAATTGCCCGACGTACCCTGGGCAGAACATTGCCTTCACTCGTTTCGATTTTCAAACCAGAAGACGAGCCAACTTCTTTGACGCTGACCAAGCCGAAAGACATGACCGAGGAGACCAGCTTTACCTATGCGACTCCCCGCGATGCGATGATCGGAACCGAGCCTTACATGTGGAAACCGAGCGAAAACATGGAGGAGATTCATAGGCTGTCCGAAAAGGCATATGATGCGGTCTTTTACGGACCTGAGGCGCAAGCCGAGATTTTCTTGAAAGATGAAAACGGCGGTTACATTCAAAACCCGATTCGATTCTGGTATCACAGTTGGAAGCGCGATCCGGAACGGATGAAAGACCCTGCATACCGCGGTCGTCGCCGGAAGTTTGAGAAACTGGCAGAGCCTCCAACGTTCGACGGGAAGAAGATTGTCTGGAAGATGATTCTGGAAGATAACCTCAAGTTTGATGTTCACATGTTCCTTGGAGGGCTTGGCACCCAGAAACTGTATGCGACCTATGTAGCTGAGCCGCCGAAAGATGGCAGCACAGACCATGCTCACATCTCGTTCTGGATGCCAAGGTTGGCACATGAGATCGGCCGAAAAGACACCTATTTCGGACAGGATTTACCGGCGGAAGGGCTCACTGATTTGGATGAGATTCGTCTTGGGGTGAAGCCGAATACAGTCGTGTTCAATCTGCCGCGACAGGACCGTGACCGCTATAAGAGTTCGTGGGAAGCGGATGGCTTTGAGCCGGGTTACAATACCAAGCGCTATGATGAGTTGATCCGAGTGCTGCCTCGCGGCATTCGCGATATGAAAGTGGAAGGTCCAAGCTTTGGCCCTCGCAAGATTCATGCACGGACCTCAAGCTCAAAGGTTTTGCTTACTGGTTGGGCCGGCCGACGTGATATTGAGCCTTGGGAGGGATTTGCCGCATCGCTCGGCAGATCTGCAGATACTCGCGAGAAGTTCACCAAGACCGAAGCGATTACTCTCGAGGTCGAATAAGCAATTGCGAGAGCAACTAGATCGTGAGCCGGATCGTTACCCATTAGCATGGGAACTCCGGCTCATTTGCGTACACTGCCTGACGAAACGGTAAATCTGGTGGTTCGTCTGGCGTGGCATGACCGGACAACTTTCGAGGTGATTCAAAAACGAACCGGTTTGACCGAAGCCGACGTCATCAAAGTGATGCGTCGCGAACTGAAGCCGGGTAGCTTTCGGCTGTGGCGAAAGCGTGTCAGTGGCCGGGTCACCAAGCACCGGAAGAAATTCGAAAACCGAAACGGTAGGGTTTCCGATCAAGACTAGTTTTTCTGAGCCAGAATCTTCAGTGCTCCAGCGACCGCTTCGTGCTCCCCGTCAGCTTTGATTTTCAGATCAAATAGCTCAGCGACCTGACCATAGCGGTCCTTTAACTTGTCATTGCCGACAATTCCGATCCGGTCTCCTTTTGTGAACCAACCTGCCGCCATCGCCTGCCGGAACTCATTGCCGATCACGATTCCGGATAAGTAGCTCTGCATTTGCGCGGGCTCTAATTGACCTGCTAACATTCCTGTGCGAACGGAAAAGAGTTGGCTTAGGAATGCTGCATCTGCAGCGTCAGAGTCCCGGGCAGCTCGAGCCCCGCTTGCGACTACTTCCCAATCTTCACTATCAGTGTCTTTCGCCTCCGTCTTGGCGATAAAGGAGTGTTGGGAGAAGAGCGCAAAGATTTCGCCCGTAACGAAGGTCTGAAAGCCAGTCACTTGCTCCTCAGCAATCCGTGCCCATTTGGAGTGAGTGCCCGGCAGAACAAGAGTGATTGGATCATTGAGGCCGAATCCAACAATTTGTGTTTCTTCGCCACGCATGACATCAGGGAATGGGGCGCGTAGAGTGTCGGTTAACCCTGGCAAAAAATGTAGCTCTGAGCCGTTGGGCAAGGTCGTGCTGTGAATCGCTTTCGCCAGATCAGCCGGCGTAGCCGGGCAGGGGACATACGGCAAT
The DNA here is from genome assembly GCA_020629815.1 of Verrucomicrobiota bacterium. Lineage (GTDB taxonomy): Bacteria > Verrucomicrobiota > Verrucomicrobiia > Verrucomicrobiales > DEV007 > Arctic95D-9. Next base: position 6,204 of record JAHDCN010000071.1, on the reverse strand, counting down.
TCCACCCAGCCATCTTTGGAGGTGATCATTCCAAGCGCCACTACAGGAACGTTCCCGTGCTTTTCCAGCCAGGGGGCGATTACGCCCATCAATGTGGCCTGGAATCGCTTATCTTTGATGAACTGAATCCCGGCCTGCGTCTCTAGGTTGCCCAGTAGGCAACCATCTGAATCGACCAATGTGCAGCGAAGCGAGGTAGTGCCCCAATCTACGACGATTGTCTTTTTCCCGAGAGGGTTAGGGACAATGTCCATCGTTTCCGCTACTGCACGTTCTGCACTTGCTCGCGAATCTTCTCCAATTCGGTCTTCGCATTGACGATCCTTTGGGCAATTTGGGCATCATTTGCTTTGCTCCCGATCGTGTTCAGCTCCCGGTTCAATTCCTGACAAAGAAAGTCCAGTGACCGGCCAACCGGATCAGTGCTGGAAAAATAGGTGCGGAACTGCTTGGCGTGGCTGTTGATCCTTGTGATCTCTTCGCTGATATCACAGCGCTCGGCAAAGATTCCAATCTCACGAAGAACGCGTTCGTCGTCCAGATTGAGCTCCAGTCCGGACTCGTTCAGTCGGGAAAACAGGTTCTTCCGATAGTTGTCCACAACTGTGGGTGAGTGTTTCAGCACTTCCCCAACTTCGTCTTCGATATTTTGTAGTCGCTGTTCGAGGTCGTCGCGAAGGTGCTCCCCCTCTGTCGACTGCATAGAAGTGAGCTGATCAAGAGCTGCCGCCAATGCCGTTTCCAGAGGCTTGCGAATTTGATCTGACTCAGCTTTAGCTTCTTCCACTCGAAAAACACCAGGAGCGCGAAATAGGTCAGCCGCCCGTATTTCGGTTTCGATGCCGGCTTCCTCTGCCAGCTTCTTCGCCGAGCTCACGTAGCGATTGGCGAGCTCTTCATCAAAGAACAGCTCGTTGTCGCCGGTTTCGGTATGCTTGAGGTGCACTCGCACATTGACGCGCCCTCTCGATACCTGTCCGGAAACCGTTTTGCGAATCGCCGGTTCGAGATCTGCCACCGATCCGGGTAGGTTTACGGAAATATCGATCTGCTTCCGGTTTACACCGGACAGTTCGACACAGATTTCCCAGCCATTTGCCGCAGCTTCGCCACGGCCGAATCCGGTCATGCTACGCATAACAAACGAAAATTGTTCGGCGGAAAATCCGCCGGTGAAGAATCGCGATATTACGCGTTCTCGCTGGCGTCCTGAACGTTGTTCAGCGCCTCAATAAAGTCTTCGAGAACCTCGGCCGGCACCATAATGGTGTCCCGGCGTCCGCGAACGTCTTCCGTGATTTTCACGAACCGACCGCGGTCGTTCTCTTTTAAATCCATGAAAAAGATTTTTCTGTCCGCGAAAATCTTTTCGGTATGCAGGGGCTCTGGCCCTCTTCTTTTATTGTCCTCTTCGTAGCCAATCATAGTAAAATTTCTGTCCTCCGTGACCTGCGAAAGTTTATAGCTCCCGCCAATTCTTTTTTGCAAAGCCGTTCTTACCACGAGGGATTAGGGATTCAAGCATAGATCGAGGGCATTTATACGTTTTTGCGTGACCTTGAGAGTGTGGCACGCGTTTCATGTTGAAGCCTTGCGCCCTTTGCCGTTCTCCAAAATTCGGGTAGATTCACGGCCCACTTCGAAATCGAAGAACAGGAAGAAAGACGAAATGATTAAATCAGCTTTCGAAAAACTTTTTAAGGTCCGGGAAGATGCAGCCCGGGCCCGCCCCGGTGCGGACGAAGGATACGATGCCTACGAGAAACCGTTTCTCGACCATCTGGAGGATCTGCGGGTCACCTTGGGAAAGATCGGCCTGACTTTGATGGTGACCACCATTCTGGCTTTCGCATTTCACAAACAGATCTTTGAATTCGTCCAGTGGCCTTCGAAAATGGTCGATGTCGGTCCCGGAGTGACCCTGTGGAATCAGATCGAGTTTATTACTCTCGCCCCACAGGAGGCGTTAATGCTGATGATCAAGGTCGCCTTTTTCGCGGCCATTATCGTTTCCTTCCCCTTGATGGTGTACTTCCTGTTCGAGTTCATTCTTCCCGGACTTCGACAGGTGGAGAAAAAGATGGTCATTCCCGGTGTATGGGTCGGCTTTCTCTTGTTTCTGGCCGGGGCCTCCTTTGCGTTCTTCCTGGCTTCACCGATCGCGCTGAAATTTTTCTACACCTTCCAGGTCGAGCGATTCTCGAATTTGGATCCAGCGGCTAAAGCTTTGGAGGCGCCACTTGCTGAGCTGCCTCTTCTCGGCGTAGACGGCAAGAGTATTTTACCTGCCGGAGAAGAGCCGAAGTCTGAGGAAGAAGCTAAGACAGATGATCAACCAGCACCGAAGAGCCTCTCACCCGAAATGAAAGAGCAGGTTCGAAATTACATGATCGACCTGTTTGCGATTCAGCAAAATGCCAACCTCGCGTTCCGTTACGACGAAACCCGCGACAAGTTGGTGATCGTTGCAGCCAAAGGCGGGTCCGTGATCTATCGGATTGGTGAGTATATCAAGTTTATCACCCGCCTGACTCTTGTGTTCGGCTTGAGCTTCCAGCTGCCGGTTATCGTTACCATTCTGGTAAAACTGGAGCTGCTCACCGCTCGTGTGATGCGATCGACACGAACCTATGCTTGGATCGTGATCCTGGTTTCAGCCGCGATTTTGACTCCACCGGATATCATGACGCTGCTGCTGCTGGCGGGACCAATGGTCATTCTTTATGAGATATGTATTCTCATCGCCAGTATCCTGGAACGAAAACGGGAGAAGCGTGAGGCCAAAGAAGAAGCCGAATACCGGTCTCGGATGGAGGAGTTGTATTCCAAGTCTTCCGACGAACTGACCGAAGAGGAGAAGGAAGAGTTGCACCGTCGCGAGATCGAGCAATACGAAAAAGAGCACGCTCACCTCTACGACGATGAAAACCACGGCGATCACGGTCCCGACGGCACGGTTCAACATGACGAAAGCTGGCACGAAGATCATCAGGATTGGGATGAGGATCATGCCAACGATCCATATCATGACCCGTATCATGGGGATCACTATGGCCATGGGGATGATCCGCATCATGGCGAGGAAGAGCACAAACCGATTCAGGACTGGCCCGACAAGCCGGAAGATGCAGAGCATGTTGAACCGGAAAATCTCGATGGCGAAAGTGATCACAGCGAAGATCACCAAGAGGACGACGATTTCGAAGAAAAGTATGGCGATGGCTGTGAACCGGACGGTCCCGTTGTCGATCTGAACTATGCTGATTTGGAGGAGTTGCAAACCCTGCCGGGAATCGGTCCTGCATTGGCTCAGACTTTGATTGATCACCGGCCCTACGAAACCTTTGATGACGTCGAAAACGTTCCGGGGATTGGCCCGGAAAAACTGGCGGCCATGATGGAGCGCCTGATGTTGGGCTGACGAATTTCAAGGGGCGCGCCGATGGCTGATGCGATATTATCTGCGACAGATCTTTCTCTGTCCTATGGGAACGCGCCTCTTTTGGACGGAGCTACGCTGGCGATTCACGATGGCGACAAAGCCGGTCTCGTTGGGCGGAACGGTTGCGGTAAATCTTCCTTTCTCCGTATCCTGGCAGGAGAGGAGCGGCCCGATGATGGCAATGTGGCGAGGCGTCAGGGTTTGGTGGTCGGCTATTTGCCGCAGGAATTCCAACTCGATGAGAATGCGACAGTGGTGGAGAATATTCGATCCGGTGCGGCGGACTTAATCGCAGCGATTGCCCGGTTCGAAGCGGGGGAAGCAGTGAGCGATGCGGAACAGGATCGTCTCCAGCAGACTATTGATCAGGCTGACGGTTGGAATCTGGAATCCCGCATCGAAACCCTGATGCGCAAACTGCATACCCCGCCGGCGGACCGCGTTGTCAGTTACCTTTCCGGTGGAGAGAAACGCCGGGTCGGCCTTGCCAGAGCACTGGTTGCAAAGCCGGATCTATTGATTCTCGATGAGCCTACCAACCACCTTGATGCTGAAGCAATCGAGTGGCTCGAGGGGTATTTAGCCGACCTGCCCGGTGCTTGTTTCTTCGTCACTCACGACCGCTATTTTCTGGATCGTATTGCGACGAGAATGGTCGAGCTCAGCGATGGAAAATTCTTTTCCCACGAAGGCAACTACAGCGACTATCTGGTCGCCAAACAAGAGCGACAAATGGCCGCTGCAGCAGCGGAACATAAGCGGCAGCGCTTTTTAAAACGGGAAATCGACTGGGTGCGGGCCGGTGTAAAAGCGCGCGGCACCAAGCAACGCAGCCGACTCGACAATTTCTACGCGGTCAAAGCGCAGAAAGCCCCCGGTCAGGAACTTGATATGGAGTTGGTCGTTCCTCCGGCTCCGAACCTTGGCAATATTGTCGTTCAGTTGGAGAGCGTTTCCTACTTCATTGAGAACCGTCCCCTGTTTCTGGGATTAGACCTCGAGTTTGAAGCTGGGGAGTGTGTGGGGATTGTAGGTCCCAATGGAGCAGGGAAAACGACGCTGCTCCGGGTGATTCAAGGTGAAGAGCCACCAACTGAGGGACAGGTAAAAATCGGCAAACGGACGATCTTCAATTACGCAGATCAAAACCGGCTGGAGCTGGATGAGGAAAAGAGCATTTTCGAAGAGGTGGCAGAGGGGAAAGAGATGATGAAATTCGGTCCGGAAACGATTTCCGTTCGTGGATATCTGAAGCGCTTTTTGTTTTCTGACCACCGTATCAAAGAGCGGATTGCCCACCTCTCGGGAGGCGAAAAAAACCGGGTTCTGCTGGCGAAAATTCTAAAACGCGGCGGGAATTTTCTGATTTTGGATGAGCCGACTAACGATCTCGATCTGCAGAGTTTGCGCGTTTTGGAAGAAGCGCTGATCAACTTCGAAGGAACCTCCCTGGTGGTCAGCCACGACCGGTACTTTCTGGATCGGGTTTGTGATCGGGTGATTGTGTTTGAAGAACCCGGTTCTGTTAGCGTCAATTCGGGGAACTACTCGTACTATCGAGAGAAGCGGAAAGCGCAAGACTTGCAGTTTTCTGCGGCCAAAACGAAACCAAAGAAAAAGCGAACCGGTTCTGTTTCCAAAGGCGATGAGCCGCCCAAGCTCAAGTGGAAAGAAGAGCGTGAGCTGGAATCCATGGAGGAGACTATCCTCGAAGCAGAGGAGGTGGTTTCAGAAATTGAAGCAAAGCTCGAAGACCCTCAGTTTTTCGTCGATCATGCTGACGAAGCTGCGGCGCTTGCGGGGGAATTGACCGGTAAAAAATCCGAAGTTCAGGCGCTCTACGAAAGATGGGAGCAACTGGAAGAGATTCGCAGAACCTGGGAAGAGTGGAAGCAAAACGGATAAGCTGCCAATCCCAAACGAGACACAATTTTCACCATTCCGCCCGAGTTAAATTCCTTGCGTAGGCTTTCTCGAACCATACCTTCTCGACCACCAACCCATTCAGCTGTGAAAAAAGTTCTGATACCCACCAAACTCGACGCTGTAGCGAAAGAGATTCTCGAAAATCACGGAGGCTACACCGTTTATCAGGAAGAAGGTGCCGACCTGCTCGAACTGGCCAAAGAACACAGTGATGCGCACGCGTTTATCGTTCGCTCCAATAAGGTGACCAGTGAAGTCATCGACGCCTTTCCTGAATTGAAAGTCGTGGTTCGCGCTGGAGCCGGCTTCAACACCATCGATACCGAGTATGCCCGTGAAAAAGGCATCGACGTAATGAACACACCGGGCGCTAACTCCAACGCAGTTGCCGAGGAAGTGGTCGCCCTGATGTTGGCTCACGCGCGTCACCTGATCCCGGCGGACATTTCTTGCCGCGCTGGAAAATGGGAAAAGTCCTCATTCATGGGTAGCGAGATCACTGGCAAAACTCTGGGGATTCTCGGCCTTGGTCACATCGGTCAGCTGCTGGCGCGTCGCCTGATTGGATTCGATATGAAGCTGCTGGCTTTTGATCCAATTATTTCCGCAGACAAAGCCGCTGAATTTGGAGTCGAGCTCGTGCCGGATGTCGAACACCTGTTTGCTCAATCTGACTACATCTCCCTGCACATTCCGGAGAATGACAAGACCCGCGGCATGATCAATGCCAGCCTGTTTGATTTGATGAAAGACGGTGCGGTTCTTATCAACTGCGCCCGTGCCGGCGTGATTGACGAAGACGATCTGCGAGAAGCGAAGAAGAGCAAAAATATCGC
>JAHDCN010000070.1:2627-11115 GCA_020629815.1 Verrucomicrobiota bacterium | reverse complement strand
GAGGAAGCGCTCCTTGGTTTGATCCGAACCAAACGTGCCGGTACGGCGACGATGTCACAAGTATTTGCGAAGTACCGTTCCTACAAGCGCCGCTATGAGTTGGAGTTGAAGAAACGCGAGAAGCTGGAAGAGCAATTGGCCAGCTGCGTAGTTCGCGCTTCGATCCCCGGGCTTGTGGCTTATGGAGGAGCCAAGTCGAACTACTACACCTCCCGCTACTACGAGGGTATCTCCGAAGGTGCCACGCTAAAGACCGGGCAACCGATCATCACCATTCCTGATATGTCGAAGCTTGGTGTTGAGATCAATATTCACGAGTCTCACATCAAGAAAATTTCACTCGGCCAGGAGGTTTACATCACCGCGGAATCGGTCCCGGATCAAACACTCACCGGGACGGTCACCAAAGTAGCTGTTCTGCCGGATTCCAACGCATCCCGCTACAATCCGTCACTGAAAGTTTATCCCGCCACCGTAGAGATCAACGGCACCCAGGATTTCCTGAAACCGGGAATGACGGCGAAAGTGGAGATCATCGTGAAGGAGTTGAAGGACGTGGTCTACGTTCCGGTGCAGGCCGTATTTGTAGAAAATGATGAACACTTTGTGTTTCTCGAGCGGGGGCTCGGCTACCGCAAACTTCCGGTAGAGATCGGAGACAACAACGATGAGTTCATCGAGATCAAATCCGGACTTTCCGAAGGACAATCGGTGATGCTGAAAATGCCGGACGACTACGAACCAGCGCCAACCAGTGCGATCTCAACTCCGTTGCAGAAAAAGAAGAAGAAACAAGCGGCGGCAAAACTGGGCGAACTGTCGAACCAACAGGGTTAGGTCAGAGAGTAAACAGGGTTAGGTCGAAGACCCAACAGGGTATGGACGAGCAAAGCAGCGCAGCCACATTGCCGAAACCGGTGATTCAGCTCAAAGGTGTGGAGAAACACTACACGATGGGCAGCATCGTGGTGAAGGCGCTGCAGGGCATCGATCTTCAGGTGTTTCCGAAAGACTACATTTCCATTCTCGGCCCTTCCGGTTGCGGAAAATCGACTATGCTGAACATCCTAGGCTGCCTCGATAAACCAACTTTGGGAGAATACCACCTCGACGGTGAGGACGTCTCCCAACTGGAGGACGACCGCCTTTCTCAAGTCAGAGGGAAACGGCTCGGATTCATTTTTCAAAGCTACAATTTGATCCAACAGCTTACCGTTTTGGAGAACATTGAGGTGCCGCTTTTTTACCAGGGAATCTCTGAGAAAGACAGTCGGGAGATCGCAGTCGATTTGGCGGGACAAGTTGGTCTCGGTAAACGTCTCGATCACCGACCGACTGAGCTTTCCGGTGGCCAGCAGCAACGGGTGGCGATTGCGCGGGCACTATCGAATGATCCGGCAGTGATTCTGGCGGATGAGGCGACGGGTAATCTGGATTCCAAGTCAGGTGGCGATATTCTGGAGATTTTTGATGCGCTGAATGACCGGGGCAAAACTCTGATTCTCATCACTCACGATGAAGGCATGGCGGATCGAACCAACCGGACGATCCGATTGAAGGACGGCCTGGTTCAGTTCGATTCCAAAAGTCCGAACGCAGGAGGGCAGCAACACTGATGAAGATCGATGAGATCAAAAACACGGTTTCGCTGTTTCGCCTGAAGCGGTCAATTATCCTTGGGGTAAAAAGCCTGTGGATGCACAAGCTGCGCTCGCTGCTCACTGCGCTGGGGATCGTTTTCGGGGTTTGCTCGGTAATCGCGATGTTGGCGATTGGGGAGGGCGCAAGCTACGAGGCCCAGCAGCAGATCAAAGATCTCGGCAGTCAGAATATTATCCTTCAGTCGATCAAACCGACGAATACCACGACTGCCGGTGAGCAGGAACGAAGCTTGATTCTGGAGTATGGGCTGACGTTTCGCGATATCTCGCAGATTCAATCTACGATTCCGGGCGTCGAAGTAACGGTGCCGTCACGCGACGTAAAAGACTTCATTTGGCGTCTTTCGCTGAGTGTTGATGGGACCGCACAGGGAACAGTTCCGTGGTTTCCCGAAATGAAAAACCGGGATGTCATTAAAGGCCGCTTCTTTACTCAGGTGGAAATGGAACGTCGTTCCAATGTCTGTATTCTGACCGAAAGCCTGGCGAGAAAGCTATTTCCGCTCGATGAACCAATCGGTTCTGCTGTGAGAATGCAGAGGAGCTACTTTCGAGTCATTGGTGTGATCGAGGATAAGCCGACTTCCGCCGGTAGCGAAACAGACTTGAGCACCGAAGATGACTCCGGCGACAGCATGGCAATGCTGATCCCGATCACTACTCTGGCTGATCACTTCGGTGAGGTTCTGTTCAAGTATCGATCCGGAAGTTTTGAGGCGGAAAAGGTGGAGGTTCACGAAGTTACAGTTCGGATCGAAGAGGCCGATCGAGTTCTTCCGGCTGCTCAGGCGATTCGGCATATGTTAGAGCGCAACCATTCCGACTCGGATTACAAAATGACGGTGCCACTGGATTTACTTCGCCGTGCCGAGCGAACCAAGCAGATCTTCAATATCGTGCTCGGGTCAATTGCTGCAATTTCCCTAATCGTTGGCGGCATCGGCATCATGAATATTATGCTCGCGACTGTGACCGAGCGGACCCGTGAAATCGGTATTCGCCGGGCGCTCGGCGCGAAGCGAAAAGACATCGTGCTTCAGTTTTTAATCGAAACAGTTCTTCTGTCGGGAACAGGAGGATTGATCGGCGTCGCACTCGGATTGTCGATTCCATTGATCATTTCGCACTTTGCGGAAATGAAGACGATCATCCAGCTGTGGGCACCCGTGCTGGCGTTTACAATCTCGGTAGTGACCGGGGTTCTCTTCGGAATTTACCCCGCCTTTCGAGCTGCGGGGTTGAGCCCGGTCGAAGCGCTGCGACACGAGTGAGGTCACTACTCTTTTATGCACGCCAGAGTATCTTCACAGATGTGCTAACGCTACGGTGAATCTCGAAGTTTGCGTGCCTGAGCAGGGCGGTCTGTGATGACCGCATCTATTTTCCAGCGGAAGAATTTCTGAATCTCTTTGTCATCATTCACGGTCCAGACCGCGACCTGAAATCCGGCCTTTTGAAATCGCTGGATCAACTTGTCGTTCAGAATCTTTGCTTTCCAGCCAACCCACTCCGGCTTCAGCTTTTGCAAGCGTTGCCAGCGTGCCTCGTCCAGCTCATCTCCGGAAAGAGCTCCAATCCGGATCTCCGGAGCCTTCTCCCTAATCTCAGTCAAAAATTGCCAGTCGAAGCTTTGCACAATGACATCCTTCTCCGCGTTCAATTCACGGATGACAGAAATGTAGGCATCAGCAGGTCCGGTTTTTCTCTCGATGAGAGGCGTGGTCTTACCGTCGAGGCAGGCTTCGATTGCGTCCTTTAAAGTGGGAGCCCGCTCAGACGCAAACTTCGGGTCGTGCCAGGATCCAACGTCCACGGATTCTGCTTCTTTCGCAGACAACTCAGCAACGTTGCGATCACCCAGTTTAAAGCGTTTCAAATCGGCATCGTGAAACAGATACAGCCCGCCACCTTTTACCTCGCGGACATCAAATTCAATCAAGTCAGCTTTCACAGTTAGCGCCGACTGAATCGCCACCATAGTATTCTCGGGAAATGCTTTGCTGTCTCCCCGATGGGCAATAATGGCGATTTCCGAGCTCATTCCTTTAGTAGAAAGAACGGCAATGCAAATTAGCGCGAGGGCAAAATATCGAATCATGACAATGAACTATCGGGCACCGAAAAAGATGTAAGCGACAACAATCGCGCCAATGATTCCGGCAATGTCAGCGGCTAAACCAGCGACAATGGTGTAACGAGTACGAACCACACCGACCGATCCAAAGTACACCGCCAGTGTATAGAATGTGGTCTCGGTCGATCCTTGCATGGTACACGCCAGGGTGCCGACAAATGAGTCGACACCGAAGGTCTGCATCGCATCAACGGCAGCTCCCCGGGCTCCGGAACCGCTGAGAGGTTTCATCAATGCAACCGGCAGCGAATCAACCCAGCGGGAATCACCAAGCGGACTGAACACGGCCCGAAAGCCGTTCATCAAATACTGCATCGCGCCCGAGGCACGAAATACTCCGATGGCCACCAGCATGGCAACCAGATACGGTATGATTTTGATCGCTACCTGGAATCCCTCCTTGGCTCCTTCGACGAAGGATTCATACACATTGACCCGCCGGATCATGGCGAGAGTGATGAAGGATATAATGATGCCGAGAATAATGAAGGACCCCAGAAACTGGGACTGTTCTCCCATCGGTCCGGGAATGGCCTGCGTGATTTCTTCAATGCGCTTCGACTGCTCTGCAGTGGCCTCAACACCCAGCGCTTTCAGCTCGGTGAGCTCGGTCATCAATTTCTCCCGGGTCGGCGCCCACTTTTGGTCGAGGTTCCGGAAATACCAAAGCATGCCGCCGATCAGGGCCGTGCCGCCGGCAATGTAGGATATGACAATCGGGTGGAGCAGATTGATGCGCTGCATCAAACTGACGACTACAAGACCAACAATTGTGGAGAAAAAGGTGGCGACCAAAATAGGGATAAAAATGTCGGTTGGATTGGCGGCTCCATTGGCAACCCGAAGAGCAATCACGGATACCGGAATAATGGTGAGTCCGGAGGTGTTCAGCACCAGAAACATAATTTGCGCGTTGCTGGCCGTGTCCTTGTTTGGATTCAATTCCTGAAGCTGGTTCATGGCTTTCAAGCCAAGGGGCGTTGCTGCGTTGTCGAGCCCAAGCATGTTGGCGGCGAAATTCATCACCATCGATCCCATCGCAGGGTGGTCTTTCGGAATTTCCGGGAACAGCCGCCGGAAAAACGGGGAAACGATTCGAGTCAGAAAATTGATCGCTCCACCGTTCTCTCCGATTTTCATGATCCCGAGCCACAGTGCCATTACCCCGATCAAACCAAGTGCGATTTCGACGGACACCTTCGCCATGCTGTGAATCGAATCCACGATCGCAGGGAATATCGACAAATCGCCATTCAGCAATTTGATCATGGCGACTACGAAGCCGACCAGAAAGAAGGCAACCCAGATGTAATTGAGAACCATAGGAAGTCAGCATACCCGCGCGTCATGCGGATATGCAAGGTGGTTCTTCGACTGGTCAAGGACCTACCGGTCGTTGGGCCAGAACTGTTTCTGCACGGTTGGAGGAAATGCCGAAAAATCACTGTTGTCGTCGTACTTTTCCACCAGCTGCCTGAGCTGACCTTTCATTTTCTTTATCAGATCCGAGTTGGCGTCGTATCTATTTTCTTTTTCGTCCGGATCTTGCTCCAGGTCATAAAACTCCCATTCATCGAACTGATAGAAGTGAAGCAACTTATATCGACGAGTCCGGATTCCATTGTGCCTTGGCACCATATGAGACCGAAATAGGCCCGGCTCTTGAGGATACTCGTAGTAGTGATAGTAAAGCGAGCTTCGAAACTTCTCCTCGTCTGCTTCACCTTTCAGAAGTGGCACCAGACTTTTCCCCTGCATGTCCTCGGGAATTTTTGCACCTGCCAGATCGAGGAATGTTGGGGCATAATCGATATTCTGAATCAATGCGCGGCTTTTGGTTGCCGGCTTCGACTGTCCCGGCCAGTAGGCCACGAAAGGCATCATCATAGATTCCTCGTACATCCAGCGCTTGTCATACCAGCCATGGTCGCCGAGATAGAAACCCTGGTCGGAGGAATAGATCACAATCGTATTGTCAGCGAGCCCCAGTTTCTTCAACGTTTCCCGCAAAGTGCCGACACTTTCGTCGACACCCTTGATACAACGTAAGTAGTTCTTCATGTAACGTTGGAATTTCCAACGAACGAGTTCTTTGCCTTCCAGTTTCGCCTGATGAAACGCCTTGTCTTTCGGTCGGTAGGCCGCATACCACGGCTCAAGTTGCGCGGGGGTCATGCGTTTCATATTGACCCAGGCCGAGCGATCCACTCCCTTTTGCTCGATCTTGGGAGTGTCGGGAGAAAGATCGACAAACAAGTCAAAGGTGAGATGCATATGGCGGTCGATCTCCATATGTTGATTCCGCGCACCTGGAGCATTGTCTTCCCATTGATCGAATAAAGTGTCCGGTTCGGGAATCGAGATATTATCGTATAAATCGAGGTGCCTTTCGGCCGGCATCCAATTCCGGTGGGGAGCTTTGTGCTGAACCATGAGCATAAACGGGCGCTGGCTGTCGCGCTTTTCCTGCAACCAATTCACAGCCATATCAGTGACGATGTCTGTGCAGTGACCCTCGACGGTGATCTTTCCCTTGGGTGTGATGAAATCCGGATTGTAGTAGAGTCCCTGCCCCGGTAGCACGCTCCAATCATCATAGCCCTGAGGAATTCCTTTGAGGTGAGTTTTACCGTACATTGCGGTCTGATAACCGGCTTGTTGCAGCAACTTTGGAAAAGTCTGTTGGTCCCAGTTGAACGTCTCACCATTCTGACTAAACCCATTCTTGTGACTGAACTTGCCAGTTTGGATCACGGCACGACTGGGGCCACAAATTGAATTTGTACAGTAGCTGTTGAGAAACGTTGTGCCTGCGGCGGCCAACTTGTCGATCTCCGGCGTTGGATTGATTTCCTTTAGCCATCCATCGTAGGCACCTATGGCATTGTGGGAATGGTCGTCGCTAAAGATGAAAACAATATTCGGGCGCTCGTCTGCTTTGTTTAGACCCAGGCTTACAAAGAAGAGTGCTCCCAGGATAATGGATAGATTTCTCATTGGTCGATGTGGGAGACATTCCGAGAAATGTTCGAGATCTCCACTCCGCAAAAACGTCAACTTTTCGAAGGCCGATTTGGAATTTAGCCGTTCGCCTGTGAGAACGGTAGAATGGCGGAGTCAGAGCAGAAATCGTTTGGGACATTACACAATGGCAAGCCTCAGCGCGGAATTCGCGACAACGTGTAGTAGGCAACGGGATGATCCAGCTCGCTGCCCTCATTATCTGTGATGCCGGAAATTTGCAGGGCATGCACATAGTGTTCACCACGATTGGCTGCCACGAAGGAAAGCTCGGTGCGATCATCCGACCATGAGAAATCGGAAAGGGGAACTTTCTGGGTATCAATTTCATCGCCGCCGTATCGGGAGCTGTATTGATAGGTAAACCGCTCCATTTTGAGCACGGCTTTTTCAGTCGCCACCCCGGAAACCGGCTTCGAAAATAGCAGAGTGAATCCGGTTGGCGTGGCCCGCATCTCACGGATCGAAAACGGCTTCGCTTTCGGATCAACTCGAACCAACCCGTAGCTGCGATTTCCCAGTGACGTCCATCCCCGGTTGGTCATGCCGACCAGCAGAGAATCGTTTTCCGCAAAGCGCATCCGCACCACGGCGGCCGGAAATCCACTGAGAAACGGAAAGCAAGCGCCCTGATACTCCCCGCCAACCTTTTCGAGAAACACCCGGTTGATGGCGCAGTTGGTGAACTCCCCGACCAGCAGCTGACCAGCGAAAGGAGCCCACGCGTCGCTTTTGACGGAGTCGGGCACGACCTCGATGTCCGTCGCGCTTCGGCCCATTTTGTTGTAGGGCAGCCAGACGGCAGGGGGCACGAATTCCTTCACAGAATCAACGGCCTGTGGATAGGGTTGGTTTGGTTTTGGCAATTGTTCGAGCTGCATCGGAGCTCCGGTGAGTGTCAGCGTTCCTTTTGATTCCTGGTTTCCGTAGAAGACTCCCGGCCGCAAATGGTGGATGGGCGTTGCCGGAATCCAGGTGCCTTGTTGATCGGTGAAGAACACATCACCAGCGGTATTGCTTCCGAGACCACAGGGCGAACGCATCCCGAACGACTGCGGCAGGAAATTTCCCTGTTTATCGAGGGTGCCTCCCCAGCCTCGCCATCCAATCGAGTTGTCTGCGAAGTCGCCCATTCCAAGGTTCAGAGTGACCCAAAGGTTGCCGCTGCCATCACGCTCGGGGCCGTAGGCGTAGGCATGATAATTGCCAGAGACATTCCATCCACTAGCCTCGGTGAGATAACTATCGGCAATATCGTCGCCGTTACGGTCACGAAGCCGGGTGACCTCTGCTCTTTGGGTTACCAGCAAATCGTCTCCCTCTTTTGCCAGCCCAAGAGGTTCGTGTAGACCGCTGGCGAAAGTGGTGAATTGCAAATCCTCTGGTTTGCCGAGGACCCCATCGATAAACAGGACGTCCCCTTTACGGGTGCAAACGGCGAGTCGCTGTTTTTCCCCACCGAGATACAGCATGCCGGAAATCTCCAAGGCGATGTCGTCACCGGGCTTCCAATTTTCGTCGCGCGAATGAGCAGGAGAGGAAGCGACTTTGAGGTCGAGAGATGTGAAGGCTGGATGTTCGTCTCCCGTGGCAACCAACAGGGAAAGACTACAGAAACCGGCAACGATGAGAAAGATTCGGCTCATTTTGATGGCGGCTGATAAGAGTGAAT
>JAHDCN010000070.1:0-2527 GCA_020629815.1 Verrucomicrobiota bacterium | reverse complement strand
AGATTCCAGCCTCCCGGAAATCCAACCAGAATCGCGCTCGCACCGGCGCCCTCTAAAAACGTCCGCTGAATGATTGGTTTGTCTTCCGGCTTCAATTCAAACTGACCGGACTGCTTGTCAGGAAATCCTTGCGGAAGGCCTTCGCCCTTGTGGGCAAAGTTCCAAATCGCAGCCATCTGCTTTTCGGTGTCACCGTTTAAGACATCCTTGATCGTCGAATTTCCTCCCGGCCAAAGCGGAGGCATGAGTGTGCCGGGTCGGTATTGAGCAGGATTGATCAAGTAGTCGCGCAACCAATCGGGACGAAGTCGCTGAGTGATGTTGCTGATATCGAGCGCCTGAATGCCGAGCGACTGAGTGCCATCCCACTGGTGACAAGTGATACACTGCATGCCGCCCTGCGTTCCGAGGAGTTTTCGACCGGGCTCAACTAATTCAGTAGATTCTTCGAATCCTGATTTCGCCTGGGGCAAATCGTGTTTCTCAAAATGAGCGGCAAGAGCAGATGCGTGGGCCGGGTAGTGAGGCATCTGATGTTTCAAATACGGGCGGACGCGAGTCTCTTCTTCACCGGCCAGTACATCTTTCAGCCACGGACCCTGAAGCTTATGACCAATGCCAGTCAGAGGTGGCGGCAATTTTCCCGAGTCACCCAGAGCCGCATCGCCGTGGAAAAGCGGCAGAGTTTCCGGAGTCACTCCACCTTTTCCATCACGGGTATGACAGGCAAAGCAATTCAATGCACTGAGCGTATGCTCCGGTGACGGCTGATCGGGCTGTTGCTGTTTCAAATACAAGACGAGCGATTCCCTCTGATCACCTCTTAGCTGGTAGTCCGGCGATGAACCTTTGTGCTCTTCCGCCAGGCAACCCTGCAAAGTTTCAATCGAGACGGTCTCGGCCGCCTCGACGCCGGGAACATCGTGACAGGAAGCACAGCGCAATTTCGAAAATAATTCCTGACCTCGTTTCACAGATTCCTGATTCCGCTTTGGCCACGGCTTGATTGCCGGCGCAATGGTTGGATTGCTTCCCTGAAAATCCAACAGGTGGGAAGCGATATCGACTGCATCGGTCGTATTGAGCGCGAAAGCAGGCATCCGTGAATCGGTTCGAAACTTGTCGGTCTGCATCAAAAACTGGCTCAGTGCTGCGACCGATGTCTTTTCAGCGAGGTCCGGAAGAGGAACGGCGAATGGATTGGCCTGGAGTTGATCCCGGTCGGGCGGAGTGAAATCCGACGTCGTTCCATGGCAGGTGGCACAGCCAATTTCGTGATACAGAGCGCTGCCTCTTTCCGCATTGGCGAACCGCCACTTGAACGGTTTGGTCGGCGTCTTGAATTTCAAAGTAGCGAGATAGTCCCGTAGATCTTCAGCCTCACCTTTCTCAAGATTGTGAGCGAGGATCGGCATGTTGGTGCCTTCTTTTTTGGATTGTGGATCCACCAAAAAGGCCTCCAACCACTGGTGATCCATGCGCTGTGGCAAATCGAGAAGAGAAGGACCACGCCTCGGGATAACTCCGGTTTCGCCACCGTGACAATTCGCGCAGCCCAGCTCAGTGTAGAGGAGCATTCCGCCTTCGGCCGAAGCCTCACTGCGGTAAAACCGCTCATAGCCCGGAACCAGAGGCTCGGCCTCTGCGGACAGCGAAACCAACGCTGACCAAACCAATAACAAAAACAAACGCATCAGATTTTAGTCAGGCAATCACTGAGATACTCGCGTGACAGATTAATCGACCACGTAATTTGTTCTGCAGTTGGCAACATTGGCTCGCCGCGTGGAGTTGGGTGCATGAAGATCTCGGCCAGACCGGTGAATTTGATATCGCGTAGCGCCGCCACGATCGGCACATAGTCCAGTGTCCCGAAACCGGGCATCTGCTTGAGCTCCTCGGTTTTCACCATCTCCTGTTTCGAGGACATGTGATATTCCTGAAAATAGATGAACGGGATCTGCTTATCGCCACCTTCGCGGATCAGCTTGGGAATTTCCTCAATCGCATCGTGCAAATGGTGCGGCGCGAATGCGATGCCGACACTGGACGACGGATTGAGCTCGTAAAAATAGCGGATCGAATCGGGCGAGGAGAGCATCGAGTTCTTGTGATTCTCGATCGCCATGGTGACACCCAGCTCCTCGGCCAATTCATAGTGTGGCTTCAACTTCTCAAAGAATGCTCTCACCTGCTTCTTTGCTTCGGGGCCAACGGGATCTTTGTCACCCATCCTGCCGGAGCCACAGACAGTCATTCGACCGCCGTTCTCTTTTACCCAACGCATCTCATCATCCTGCTTGAATGGCCCGAGCGGGTAGCAGGTGGAGATGTCCATGCGCGCTTTGTGCTTTTTCAACAAATCCTGAAAGGCCGAGTCACCCATCTCAGTGATTTGTTCCCGATGAGTGGCATGTCGCAGTCGCCAGATATCAATTGATTCCGCTCCGGATTTTTCGATCTCCGGCAGGACTTGAGCCAAAGGAAGATCGCCATACATCGCCGAGGAAAGCGTGTAGCGAAACGC